>CAXEKM010000132.1:0-5551 GCA_963996645.1 uncultured Marinoscillum sp. | reverse complement strand
TTGAAGCATGCATGTTACTCGTTGAAAAAATTATAGAAGGAATAACAATTTTGATACATTAGCTCTATGAAGCATTGGACCAAAAAAGCATTAATCGGACTTGTTGTGGTTTTGATCATCATTCAGTTCATACCAACTAACAGGCCAGAAGTTATTATCGATAACCCAAACGATATCCATCAGGAGATAGTCATTAAAGGTGAAGTCAGTGATTTGCTCAAAGCAGCATGTTATGACTGTCACTCTACAGAAATTACCTATCCATGGTATGCTAGTATTGCTCCGGTATCTTTCTGGATCAATCATCACATTGAAGATGGCACCCGTCACTTAAATTTCTCCGAATGGAGTACATATTCTGCGGAAAGACAACATCACAAGTTGGAAGAAATATATGAGGAAGTGGAAGAAGGAGAGATGCCATTAAGTTCCTATACCTGGATGCATAGCGAAGCAAATTTGTCGCCAGAACAAGTAGATCTTATCGTAAGCTGGTCGAAATCAGAGATGCAAAAGATTAATGTAGAGGATTAATTTTTTTTCTTTCAATCATTAAGGCTGGTAGTACAAACAATACCACAAATGTGGAAAATGCCAGTCCGCCAATCATTCCGACAGATAGGGAAAACCAAAATACTTCCTTGTCTCCGTTGATAAGGAAGGGGATCAATCCAACACATGTTGACACCACAGTCAGTGTGATGGGCCATGCTTTTTGAAATACTGATTTGGTGACATTTCGGTATTGCAATCTTCCTTTTTGGTTTTTGTAATCACTGAAAATGAAGATAGCGCTATTGACAACTAGTCCTCCCAGCATTAGGAAAGCAGCATATCCTCCTTGATCAAAATAAAATCCTCCCCAGGCAAATATCAGAAACAGACCGATAAAGGAAAGGGGTATGATAAATACGATCAATAATGGTTGTCTGAAGTTTTCAAAGAACACCACGCAGATCAGGTAAATGCCCACAATCAATACCACAATCAATGAATATTGTCGCTTTTCTTTTTCTCCAAACCAGGAATATTCGGACAGCTCAATTGAAAAACCCGGAGGAAGAATCTGATACATTTCATCAATGACTTCTTTCAGGTATTCTTGGCCAAACCGGTGACTGCCGAAATAGTCAAAACCGACCATCCGGAGATATTGTCGGTCCTTTTTATGAATCTGTGGATTGCCAATTTCTTCGTTTAAACTGCCAATTAGCCCCAGCTGAACATCCTTAAAGTTATTGTGAAGTAGGTAATATGGGCTAAAATTCTGTGTCCTTGATGGAGACAAATACAAAGGGATGCGTTTGTTATCTATAGAAGCATAGGAGGTAGCTGAGGTGCTGTATGCTTCAGCGCGTGCTGAGAGAAGTGCGGCCTGCACATCACTTGCAGGTAGAGCATTCGATTGGCCATTGTAATTATATTTGAGCTCTTTCAGGTCTTTACTTCCCCAGCTAAGGTGTTCGTTGGTGTTGACCTCCTGAATACGTTTATGCATGAGCAACTTATCAGCAAATATTTCGGCCATTTCTTCCAGTTTATCAAACTGATAGCCTTTCATCTGCACTCGGAAGCTAGGTAGCTGATCGCCAGATTGGTTGCTAAACCCGCGCCCAACTCCATAAATGCTCCAATCCACGCCTCCCCAGTCCAGTGCTTTGGCTGTGAGCCTGTTTTTAAGCAAATATGGAAGGTTTCCATGCCCTTCTTTCTCATCAAATTCAATGATGATCTGCCCAATGGTGCCTGAATAGACATAACTCAGGTAAATATCCAGCCCCTCTACAGTGGCCAGGTAATTTTCCACTTTTTGGAGTGTGTAATCCATCTGCTCTATGGTATGTCCATAGGGTAGAGACGCGCGAATGTAAAGCTTTGTCTTTCCGGGCTCTCGATACCCACCACTCTCAAATACATTTCTGTAAAACAGACGACTTGCCCCACCGAGTGTTCGATCGACATATGGTCGTATTTCTTCCTGGAAATAATCATTGCCATAAGTTTTGTTGTACCACTCTGCATTTTCTATTTTGCTGGGCAGTAAATACACGGGTAGGCCAAAAGCCAAAACCATAGCAACAACCAGCCATCTCTTTTTAGTGCCCAGCCAAAGTATTGTGCGTTGATAGTATTGAAACAATCGAACGTTTCTTCTTGGTTTGGAGGGGGTCTTTTTCCCCACTTTGGCACCCACCAGCTGAAGCAATGCAGGTGTAAAGAGCCAGGCGATGACAAGACTACAAGTGAGCGACAGAATGACAATGAGAGCAAAGTCGGATAGGTTTTGGCGATCTTCAGCAGGTAGAAAAAAGACAACAGCTAGAGCTGCTATTGTGGTGAGCGAAGCGGCAAGCAAGCCCGTGAGGATGCGTTTGTTATGATACTTGGTGAGGTGGTCCAGCATCACAATGGCATTATCAATAAGAAGGCCAAAGGAAACTGTCAGTCCAGCTATGGTGTACAAATGAATTTCCAAGTCGAGCAGGTAAGCAAATAAAAGAACCAGACCGACATTGATTAAAATCCCAGAGAAAAGAATCACAAGCTGTCTCCACCTCAGGGTAAAAAGTAGGATGAATAAGCTTAAAATGACAATGGAAAATACTGTTCGATAACTGGCTTTGCTCAGCTCTACTTTGAGAAAAGTAGTATCATCATAGCGTTTGCGGATGGATAATTCCTCTGACAGTTGTGGCGCTAGCGAAGCAATCAACATACCTACCTCTTCAGCTACTTTTATTCGATTGACTCCCTCAGTAGCATAGGCAGACAGCAATATGGCCTTCTGGCCATTGATGCGGTTGATGCGAGAATCTTCCTTATCAAATAGCTCAATAGTACAGACATCTGCCAGTTGCAGTTCTTTAGTTAGGGGAATGTTTTTAAGTTCTTTTATGGTTGTTTCATCTCCTACAAGTACAGGGATATCCAGTGCACCTTCGGTAATGGAATATTGAAATGTAAGTGACGTGTTTTGTCTCAATGCCTGAGTGATGGCAGTAGGGGAAAGGTTTAGTGCGGCCAGTTTGTCTGGCATATAAGAAATCTTCAAAGACCTGGTAGATGTTCCAGAGAGCTGGATGTCCTTGATGCCATCTACTGTAGCTATTCGGGATTTTAATTGCCGATTGATGATTTGCTCAATGTCTGAAGTAGACATATCGGCATACAGCGCATAAATGAGTAGAGGTGAAGTCTCCTCATCCTCCTCGGAGCTCATATTTACCTGTGGAAAGCCTACTTCCGGAGGTAGTTCTTTTTGGATGCCTCTAAGTAGAGTTATGATTTCTATTTTCTTATATGCCAGATCTTCATCAGCTTCAAACTCCAGTGTTAGTTGCCCTGAACCATAACCACTGCGAGAATACATTTCTTTGATGCCGTCAATTTGGCTCAACTCATTTTCTAAAACTGCCGTGACTTTTTGCTCTATGATTAATGGTGAAGCACCATATAATTGATATGAAATAGTAAAAGATGAACTGATAGGAGATGGAGTGTAATGAAGACTTAACTGAGGCACAAATAGTACCCCTAGTAAGGCTAGAATTGTAAATATCAGTACGGTCCTAAATGCTGACATAGCCGGAAAGATAGTGTAGCTTGACAAGATTGGTATGCGTCTAAATATAATAAATGTAGATTCCTAATTAATAGAGCAATACAGATAAAACCATTATATCAAAAGATAGTGTAAGGGCTTAAAATACTTTCAAATGATATAAAACGGAATAATATTTTATAAAAAACAACGGTAGGGCTTGCATATACCCCCCTCCCATCTATATCTTGTAAGAATCAAAAATTCACCGGCCGGTTTTTTTGTGGGCCTACGCGGCTCGGGCGGAACATCGAAAAGCCCAGGGCACATGCCTTTCAAATAGAGTAGATGATTAACTTAAATATTTCTATTGTGAAAAATCTTATTAAAATTTCGTTTTTCTCCTTCGTTATGTTTGCAGGATTTGCGGCAACCTCAGGTATTTGTTGTTCTGCACAATCTGGTAATTGCGATCATCCAACAGCTGGGACTTTTACTAACGCTACATGGGTTGGAAGTCAATATTGCAATGGACATGAGTGTCCAAGTTGTCCAGAAAGTATAAGACAAGAGTAAAATAAAAATTAACAAAAAAGCCCTGTCATTTCTTGGCAGGGCTTAACACGTCATTATATGAAAATATTTCAGAGGTTGTGCATCATAAGTTTACTTGTTCTTTCTTTTGCATGCAATTCCGACATAGAAACTTTTGAGAATGGCTACACCATACGACACTTTTCCAAACGAGATTTCAAGATTCACCAAAAAATCAATGGCACCAAATACCAGGAAAATGATATTCTGAATCCTGAAGGGATTCATGAAATTGATAATTATATATTGGTAAATGAGTTCTCAGGTGATACACTCATACATGTGGTGGATAAATTTACCATGAAATGTATTGAACATAAAGGTGTATTTGGCCAAGGTCCGAATGAAATATTTACACCGTACAGAATGTACAATGACATTCATAATCCGAATTCCTTTTGGGCATTTCAGGTAGATGGACCTAAAATATTTAGCCGTTTTACGATCAATGATAGTTCTTCTTATCCGACTCAACAGTTTCAGCTTAGAGACAGTATTTATTACATGATGCATTTCACATTTTCCTCAGATTCTACCATTTTGGGTACTTTGGCAGACGGAGATTACAAGTTTCATGAGTTTAACCTGAATGGTAACCCAATAACAGCTTCAGGCTCCTGGACACAAATGGTGGACATGGATTGGCCGAAAAATGTCATTAGTTCCTTGTATTCTGGTATTGTGACATCAGATGATTCCTTCAGATATTTTGTTTTGGGTTCTGTTAAAATTGATCATTTGGAAGTATATGACAAGAAGTTGGGTAAATACTATGGCCTAAGAGGACCATTGGACTTTTTTCCCAACGTCGCTGTTGATTATTCTGCAGGTTACCCCATGCTGATGTCTCTTGGATACGATAATCCGTATGGTTATGCCAGTGTGATAGTGGGACAAAAGTATATCTATGGGCTTTTCTCAGGATATTCAAGAAGAGAGGTTGACATGATTAAAGAAAAGGGATGGGATAAGTTACTAGTATTTGAGCGCGATGGAACACCCTATAAATACATTGAATTGGATCATCAACTCAGAGATATGACTATTGATGACGAAGCAGGGTTAATGTATGGGTTAACATTTGATGCCAACCCAAATATTGTAGTTTATGAGTTGTAATACACGATATTTAGCCCACAAATGGGTGCCTGATAAGCCCATTCTTTTCTTTCAAGCCATTAGTTGCTTTTGACGCAATAATTTATCTTAGCTAGATGAGAAACAGCTATCTGGGATTCATGCTGGTGGTCTTGCTTTCAGTAGCTTGTGGAGATGCTCCCAATCACGAAGAAGAGGCCAATGCCAATCAGCCAAAAAAAGAGACTAATAACGTAATGGAGGTAGAAGTGGTGTCAGCCATTAATGAGCAACTGGCCATTCCTATCAAAGCTTCGGGTAAACTGGAAGCTGGCGCTC
>CAXEKM010000131.1:0-5572 GCA_963996645.1 uncultured Marinoscillum sp. | reverse complement strand
ATTCGGTAAATGTGATATCATCCACCATCAGCTCCATATCACTGATTGTCTCGTTGAAGGTAATCCTGATTCTGACCGCAGAGCCAACACCTTCTGATAAGGCGACAGTTTGTTCAACAAACGTGGTAGATGTCACAGTTGGTGTGGCCACCACAACGTAAGGTGCACCATCTACAGATTTCTCAATGTTAAAGTGTGCCTCTCCTGTACTTGTTCCTGCGGCCCAGAAAGAGAAGTTAGCATTTCCATCGATAAAGGGAGTGACAAGTGTACCGTTGCCATACGAAAGTCTCATTCCCACCAAACCTGAATTGGCAATACCATCTGGATAGGTACTTGCAGCATGGTATCCACCCGTTGGTAAGCTATAATAGCTTGCTCCTCCAGAAGCGGTTTCGAAACTTTCAGTTACTTCACCTCCAGTGATAAATGGAGTGAATTTCACCGCGTCATTATAGACACTAAAGACCGACTGATTTCGTCCCAGAACTGTAATGTAATCTGTCCCATCCTCATTTTCCAATCCTTGCGTGAAGGCTTCATCGGATGAATAACAAGACTCACAATGAATCTCTATCTCATTGGTAGTTTCAAATAATTTGATTTGGAAATTAACCAGGTTGGAGGCATTATTAAGATGTGGTACATCTTTATACTGAATCACATATATTCTATTAGGCGCAGTACCAATTAACTCCACCTGATACCCATCGGCTGGAGCTGACGAACCATCAAGATCAGACCAATATCCTGCTATTAACCCATTGGCTGATCCTTCCGAATCTACCGTGGACCCTAAAGGATCAGGAAATTTCTCTCCAGAATATGCAGAAGCGTCATTTGTTTCTATAAAACTAACCCACCCATTGGAGTTCACATATACTGAACTGTACGTCTGACCGAAGAACTCAAAGTCAAAGCCAATTGCCTGAGCCGTAGAGGTAGCATCATCATTCAATACTTCTGATAATACAGTAGGAGAACTCAGCGTTTCATACCCATAACTTGGAACAGAAATGGTGTAAGACGCCGTTTCGGAGTAATTGTATTCCAAGACATTTGACGCCCCATTGAAGTTTGAGTTCAAGTCTTGAACTACGTCTGAAGCCAAAGATACTTGTACCACGCCCGTAGAGATCGGGGAGATATCAGCCGTAAAACTAATGTTATCTGAAGTGGAAATGTTAGAGAGGGTTGCATTGTTAATGGTGAAATCACCCGATGTTAAAGATGCAACTTCTCTATTGAATACAACATTTATGCTTAAAGTGGACTCACTAGAAGGGTCACTCAAGAAACCATTGTAGGAAAGTTCTACATTGAATGGAATTGCTAAGGCATTCGAAGCTACCCATTCTGTTCCAGCGGAATTTTGAAAAACTCCATGATTTCCATACATACTTAAATCTGGAAGAGCTGTACCGGATACTTCATCAAATCTATAATAAGCCATCAAACCAGGATCACTACCTGACACGGTCTTTTCAGCAAATTCGCTGATCTCTGCCGCTGATCGAGCGTAGTTCCAAATCCTAATTTCGTCTAATTGACCATCCCATTCGCTGTTTACATAGTCAGCCCCAATCCACAATTCTGAACTGTTCACTGTATCCCAGGTGTCAGAAATCGTTTCTTTTAATTCACCATTCACGTATAGAAGAAAATCCGTACCGGATTGTACAATGGCAATGTGTGTCCAGACTAACTCAGCAAATCCATAACCAGTAACATTTTCATTAACTCCATGTATAACTAGTGCGCCTTCAGGATTAATATAGATTCTGTAGTTACGAGAATTGCCATCCACAAATTTGGAAATAATAGCGTGAGGGCTTTCATCGAATCCATTCCAATAAGCCCAGAATTCAATGGTGGCATCACCATTCAAATCCAGTTCATCACTATCGGTAATAGTGACATATTTACTGGTACCAGGGTAGTCGAAGGCATTACCCGGACCGACCATGAATGAATTTGAAACTGAATAGCCACTTTGTGAACCGCCAAAGTCAGCCTTTACTCGATAGTAATACTGAGTAGTAGTATTTAAAGCAACACTAACATCTACACCTCCGGATGTACCAATGCTAATATCCTGACCTGAAGGTAAGAATGATCCGAAGTTCGGATCAGTCGAAACATCAACGATCATATCAACAGCTCCTGCAGGAACTTCAACATTTGGCGTGAATCCAGCAATGGTTACATTGGTGGCATTATAAATGATTGGCAACCCTGCTTCCGAAGCAACAAATGTAGCTCCAATAACATCTGCATCAATATTGTTGACAGAGCGATCAACAAGTTTCGAACCTCCGTTCTCATCCATGGTATAATAGACTGCCAGTTTAGGTTCGTTACCCATTAAATGAGTGAACCTATCTGAAAAGTCTGTTTTAGCGGAATCGGCCCATACTCTTACTTCATCGATTAAACCATCAAAATACCCATCAGTAGTAGTACGCACTCGAGCTCCTAAAGAAATTTCTCCATTCGGAGGTGTACCGTCCATTACTCCGGCATTTCCATCCGGCACTCCATTGATATACATCTGTGCTGCTCCTCCTACTTTCACCACTGCCACATGACTCCATTCATTCAGAGGTAGAGCTGTTGAAGAAGTGATTCCTTGATAAGTAACATCACTCTCACCATAACCAGCTAATCCAGCTGGTGTGAAATAAATCTCTCCACCAGTCTGATCTACTGTTGTATTACCTCTCCAGTATGCCCATGAATTGGATGCTCCAAATGATCTAGGATATACCCAGGCCGAAATAGTAACGGTAGATAAAGCTCCAAGTGACTCTGGAGCATTGGTATAATCATTTCCATCAAAGCTCAATGCGTGCCCAGGGTAGGATTCTGAAGTAGCAAATTCAACAGCTGATTGGCTTGTGGCATCCTCGAATCCATTGGTAGCTGTTACTCTAAAGAAATAGCCCTGATCTTGCCCAACTCCAACAAGAGCACCCACTGCATCACCAGTACCAACCACACTACTACTCACCATATTGGCGTCGAAGCTTTCATAGCTTGTAGACCACTCTACCAAATAACCTGTATTGTCTGTGGCAACATCTGTCCAAGCCAATTCAATGCTGGTTGCGTCTCTATAGAAGCCAACTAAATCGGTCGGGGCTGCAGGAGGAGATCCTGTCAGATCCTGAATAGTAAAAGTCTCTGGAGTAGAAACACACCCAGAGATATTATCAGCAACCTCCAAAGTATAGTCACCAGCTGCCAGACCAGTTACCAGGCTATTGGTGCCAACAATTGTTCCAGCTACGGAAGTACCTTCATGCCAAGAATAGGAGTAATCACCAGATCCGCCACTTACAGCTCCAGAAGCATCAATGGAACCTCCGGAACCATCGTCATCTGTAATAGTCACTGAAACTGGTGTAATAACTGGCAAATCTGGATTATCAGAAACTGTATAACTAAATATATTGCTACAGCCAGTGGCATCCTCTTTAATAACTATTGTATAATCATTGGCCACAAGACCAGTCACACTATAACCTGTATCACCAATAAAAGAAGTACTGTCCTGAACTACGATTCCACCAGTTCCAATTCCTTCATAAACCACTCCTTTGTAGTTTCCAGAACCTGTTCCAGAAGTAGCAGCCTGAATAAATAGTTCTCCATTTCCGCCAACACAATAAGAATTATTGGTTACTGAAACTGTTGCCTCGGGATAAACAGGATTGTCATTCACAATTGCGGTATGAACTTCACTACATAGATTGTCATTATTTATGACTTCAAGAGTGTATTCACCAGGAACAAGCCCAGAGTAAGTAAACCCAGCACTTCCATCACTGACCTGATCCTCCTGTAGTAGAGAACCAGAATCTGGAAACGTTCCTTGATAGAATTTGTAGGTATAGCCACTCGGCTCTCCTGTATCTGTGGTAGAGGTAAAATAGATCTCCCCATTGCCTCCAGTACATAATGTGTTTTCACTAATTGCTACCGGGAAAATGGTTATAGTGCCACAAGCTTCCGCAGCATTTATTGAAGGACCATCTACCCAGTCAGATGCTGGTTCCATATTGATCAATGGACCATCATTGGCATTAACTGATTTGTCAGTCAAAAGTGATGATCCTGTTCCATCCTCAAAGTCGTAATATGCAACCAAACCATATTCATCACCCCTCAGAGCCACATCTTTAAGGTCTGTGATCTGACCAGGTGTGTGTACTTCATCCCATATTCTTACTTCATCAATTGTTCCCTGTATGAAGGAAGATATATCCATTTTTGCTCCAATGTAAACAGGTCCATCACCTATGGTTAATATCTTAGATTGACCTGAAGTTGGCGTTTCTACTCCATCAACGTAAGTTCTTACAATTAATCCATCATAGGACACTGCCAGGTGGTGCCAGTTATTATCTACAAAAGTAAATCCGGTGTTATAATCATTAGTTTCACCATAGAAATACAAATCATTGTCTGTAAGAAAAAAACCGAACCCACTTGAAGCAGCCTGTGCTCCCAGTGTCACAGGATGAGTGATTCCAGAATTGGTTCCATTTTTATACCAAAACTCAAGCGTAATGGAGTTTGATCCAGTAACCCCGAGGTTATTTGAACTAACTACATAGTCATCTATACCATCAAAGTCTAAGGCAGTATTCGTAATAGGAAATCCTTCTGCCCAAAGCGGACCATTTGTCACACCATCAGCTCCCGGAGTATTGGAAGGGCCGTTAAGTAATATACCAGAGTAATTATTAGTAGATTGGTCATTGATGGTTGTGCCTGTTCCTTCGTTGAAGTCATAAAACATTTCGAGATATCCTATATCTGGATCTTCCATGCTTAAACCATTGGCCATGTCTGCCTGAATGGACCCCTGTGATCGAGTAATAGACCAAAACACCAGTTCATCAAGCTTTCCATTGAAATGTTCATCTCCTGCCAAATTTCTTCCTAAATAAAAATGTGCTGACGGATCACCTACAAACCCGCCATGGGCGTTCAGACTGATAGAAGCTACCTCTCCGTCTATATAGGCTACCGCATCATTTATATTAGTACTTACTACGGCTATATGGTGCCAATCTGTATCATCTGGGTAACCAGAGATCGTTACTGAAGATCCTTTTCCATCTTGAATATCGACTACACCTGATCCCACGGAGACAGCAGCGCCTCCATATTCCATAACGGCCACCTGAGTAGTAGAAGCATCAAACTTCATCCAAAATTGCAAAGTCCATGCAGACCGTGAAGAGAAAGCAGCTCCACCTCCAGAAATAAAAGTGTAATCATCAACACCGTCATATTGAAGGGCTGTGTTTTGACTTACAGCGCTAAACGACGAAATGAAGAAAGCTACGAGAGCAGAGATTTTGAATACCAGGTTTAAAGTTGGATTCTTGACAGTTGAGTTGGTTACCACAGTGATTTTATACGATTAAACTTTTGCGGCCGGAAAATTACCGCTTCCCTTTCATTTAATAAATACCATATTTCGGGTAGTCGGACTTACCCATCACTAAACTACTTTTGCTGAGTGCTTTAGCACGAATAAGTTTCGACTAAATATTATTGT
>CAXEKM010000130.1:0-3594 GCA_963996645.1 uncultured Marinoscillum sp. | reverse complement strand
CGACATCAAGCAACCATTCCTCCTCTTCCAGTCGCACAATCAAGGCCATATGGTCAAACTCAGGTCCAAATTCACCGCGTTCGAAGATTCTGGCAGAGACCATAGTGACATCAAATCCTACTGTTCTTAAAAAATGAGCGAACAGGTAATTAAGCTCATAACACAAGCCTCCTCTTTTGTTGACGATGACTTTATCGAAGATATCCTCCAAATCAACACTAATCGGTCGCTTCCATTGCACATCCAGTGCTTCAAACGGAATGGCCATAACGTGGCATCGATGGAGTTCTCTTAGGGATTCGAAGGTTACAGATACATGACCTGCGTAATTGATGCGTTGTAAGTATACGTTTATATCCAATAGTTCTTTTTGGTTTTGCTGGTTCTTAGTAAATCATCATTGAGGAGTAACGCTGCCGTACTACAGTGTTAACTGAGGACCGATGGGTGTGCTGTGGGTATGAGGCAGTTAAAAAAATCTGTACTCCAGCATTCGGTCATATGAGTACTTAAACTGGAACCCTGCTCATCTTGTTCCCAATTTGATCAACATTTTGGATCTTTTTTCTCTGGATAAGCCAATAGCGCGAGTAGTACCTAAAGATAGGAGCCGCATTAATTCAATGAGTTTCATAGTGTCGAGTTTTTTTTATCAGACACACTTCACTCAGAATCGGTTGGGATCAAAGTACATTCCCAGTTCACTTGACCAGACGATTTCCAGACTCGTCATAAAGCTCAGACATGCTAAAAGCCTCCGCTGTAGCACCATTTGCATTGAGTAAATCCAATTTAGCTTTGGCCTCCTCCACTGTTGGCACATCTCCCTGGTCCACATACCACATCACTGCTTTTTGGCCAGCAATTTCATCCGACCACTTCTTTCGGCTTTTGAGAAAGTAGCTATGCACCGTTTTGTAGGTAAACTCCTTCAGGGATTCGAAATCCTCCCAAACGGACATGTTCACAAAGATCAATTTGTCCTCATAGGGCGTTTCGATATCAGTAGCACTTGCACCACCTTCATCTTTTAGTCTCCAGACAAAGCCTGGACTTTCTTCAGCCAGCAAATTGACTGGAGCCAGGAAATCTCTAAATTCTTTAACAATTGGTGAGTCCAGTTCATCCTTGAGTTTGATGATGTTGAACTGAGCAAGGTGTTTAGTCGTCATGAATGATTACTTGAGTTGATGATCAATGAATCTTCACACGCAATTAAGGAAATGATGGTTGCATTTGACGGAATGAAAAATCAACTAACCAGTAAAATGCAACACAGTCCTATCATTCCATATCTGAATTAGTCGATCAATTCAATGAGTGCAGGCCAATTTTATTTCCTTCAGAGTCCAGAATCAAAGCAAAGAAACCGCTCTCATCGGCATGAGGTGTTTTCGGAACCAAAATCTTCCCGCCATTGCTTTCTACCTGATCCAATACGGGTTGCAAGTTGTCCCCCGCATGGAAATAGATCGTAACACCATCTTCGGAAGGCTTATATCCCTCACCCTGCATAATCACCCCCGTAACCAGCTGATCTGCATACGGGAACAAACCCATAGCCATGCCGGGAAACTCCATTCTTTCTATATCGATGTTTAACAATTCCTGATAGAAGGATACTGCACGATCAAGATCGGTTGCAGGTATTTCGAAGATGGCTACATAGCTTTTCATGGTGGCATTGGTTATTTCGTTGGAAGAATTGGAGGATTGTGCGCTTGCACTATTTGAGTAGATCCCTAAAATGAGTAGCGCCAACTGTAGAAAAGTGAGTTTGTACATGATAATGGTCGTTCTGTCTTCTGCATAGTTACGACAGTCTGCATACCATTAATTGTAAAAGTGCGACAACTTTACTCTTTGGAGTTAATCAATGAGGACAACATCATTTGATCATTCGTCAAGTACTCCTTCGGGTTAATTCCCGTAAAGTCTTTGAAGTCCTTGATAAAGTGTGCTTGATCGTAATAATTGCTCTCGTAAGCGATCTGTGTCAGCTTTTCTCCTTTTTTATGAAGCATTAGTTGTAGCGCTGCCTGCAAGCGAATAATTCTACCCAGATGCTTGGGGCTTATCCCTACTTCTTTGGCAAACTTACGCTCCAGGCTGCGTCTTTGTGATGGATTCTCCTGAAGCAACTCATTGATAGACACATTGCCCCCGGCTTTAGAAATAGCATCTATGGTTTTTGACACAATGTTTTCGATGACCATGGTTTCATGGAGTTTGTTCAGCAAAAAGGATTCCACTGCCTCTATTCTGGCTTCAGTGGTAGCAGCTTTGATAATTTGATCCACTAGCTGCTTGACGTCTTTTGGATCAAACAAATCTTCCAGCGGTGTTTCTTTATCTGCCAGATCTGAGATGGGTGTGGAAATGAAATTGGCAAACCCAAAAGGATAAAAGCGAACTGCAAAAGTATTGACATACCCTACCGGCTGAATGAAATAAGGTTTGGTGATCTGTCCAATCACCATGGCTCTAGGTTGGATGATAAACTCTTCCTCTGAAGTATATCGCCGCACATCATCACCAAGAATAAAGCACATCTCTATGCATCCGTCTGGTACGATTCGCTGCTTTGGTGCTTCTAAATCAGCAGGCACCTCCAAAATCCAATGACATTTGACTACTGCATTCAGATTTGGGTTCTGCTCAAACGTATCGTAATGCATGGCTGGTTATTAAGAGAGTCTAAAATACAGATTATCAACCAATTAAATCCAATTCATATACTACTATTCTTGATCAAATTGTCCCTTCACAAAAGCAATTAACTCCTCACCATGAAGATTTTTAGCAATGACCGTACCTTGAGCATTGAGAATAAAGTTTGCAGGAATGGTTTGAACACGTAGTTTTCTTAAAAATTGTGAATCATCTCCTTGGAGCTCCGAAGCATGATACCATCGATCAGCTCCATCAGTTGCAATTGCTGCAATCCAGGCATTGCGATCGCTTTCCAATCCATACCCAACTATCTGAAATCCATTTTCGTGATACTGATCCCACAAAGGAGCCAACACCTTGCGATTTTCTTTTCGACATGGAGCACACCACGATGCCCACAAATCGATAATGGTCAACTGCTCTCCCATGATTTCATAGATGGATAAGGTATCCTGATCAACCATAGGTAAACGCTCTTTTGGAAACTGATCACCTATTAAAACCGGCAGGGATTCTGGCGAAGCCATCTGACAAAGCGCTGTTATCCAATTATGATCCTCTTCTTTCCATTTGGTGCATTGATTAACCAAAAACTCAGGAACACGCTCATAAACACCTTCAGGACTCACCCAGCGTAATGCCACCATCGCAGGAAGGAAATACTCCGTTTGCTGAGCAAATTGAATTAACTCTTTTTGAAATTCCAGATTCGCTTGCTCCATGTCCAGCAATTCCGTCCCGTCATCAAGGTCCCATTCTTGTCCAGCAATATGCGTTTGAAAAGCCTCTTGATGAATATCTCTTAGTTTAATTAATGCATCATTCACTTCTGAAGGATCTTGAATAGCATAAGACTTCTGGAACCCACTAACTGTTGCTGAAATTTTGATACGTTCACCTATTGTCCAAACTATAGGAATG
>CAXEKM010000129.1:0-2441 GCA_963996645.1 uncultured Marinoscillum sp. | reverse complement strand
TCTTCACCCTTTATTTTACTAGCTGTATATTGACCTCTAATGACATTGTTTTTAACATCTTCAGGAGTCATTGGTCTAAGTGACTGAAATACTTTTAGTTTTTCATTTCGAATGCTTGTAGCATCAGACTTAACCGGAGGCTCCATAGCCACCAAGCCGATCAACTGAAGCAAATGGTTTTGCACCATATCTCGTAATGCTCCAGACCCGTCATAATAACCACCGCGTTTCTCTACTCCTACAGATTCTGCGGATGTAATTTCTACTCGATGGATATAGTTTCTATTCCAAAGTGGTTCGAAAATGCTATTAGAGAAACGAGTAACCAATAAATTCTGAACTGTCTCTTTACCAAGGTAATGGTCAATTCTATAGATCTGATCTTCTCTGTAATCCTCTAAAAGAGTCTTATTGAGTTCTTTTGCTGACTCTAAATCATAACCGAATGGTTTCTCAATAATCAACCGAGTCCAACCTCTCTTCTCTTCATTAAGCCCAGCATAAGCAAGGTGCTTTGGAATTACTCCATACAGACTTGGAGGCACTGACAAATAGAAAATCACATTGCAGTTGGTACCAAAGTCATCATCAATTGAATGAAGTCTATCAGAAAGCCCTTTATAATCTTCCTTGTTAGAAGTATCCAAAGAATGGTAGTGAATCAGCTTCGCAAAGTCTTCCAGAGACTCATCACCATCTTTTTTGATATGCTTATTTTCAATAACTGCCTTCTGACGAAACTCTTCATCGTCGTAACTAGTACGCCCTACCCCTACTATCGCATACTTTTCAGGCAGATAGTCTTTTTTATACAAATTATAGATTGCTGGTATCAGTTTTCGGGCGGTGAGGTCACCCGAAGCACCAAATATTACCAGAATCTGGTTATCATTTTTTATCATTCCTTCGATTATAAAATTGGAAGCATTAATTTCATGCCTCTAAAACAACAAACCTGTCCGGTCCTTAGTTTAAAACCCCAATAAGCAGGACCTTTAATAGAAGCTAAAATTATATCATAATGTCAGAACAACACGATTTTGGACTAGTAGGTTTAGGAGTAATGGGAAGAAATTTCATTTTAAATGTAGCTGATCATGGATTTTCCTCCATGGGATTGGATACAGATGATGAAAAAGTCTCAGCTCTTAAGGAAGAAGGATCACAAGTAAGAGTCGACGGAACGACAGATGCTGCAACTTTTGTCAAGGCATTAAAAACTCCACGAAAAATCATGTTGTTAGTACCTGCAGGTAAGCCTGTAGATGCTGTAATAGAAACATTGCTCCCTCATTTGGACAAAGGAGACATCATCATTGACGGTGGAAACTCATTCTTTGAAGATACAGAAAGACGTATCTCATATTTGGAAGAAAAAGGGATGAACTTCTTCGGTGCAGGAGTTTCAGGTGGTGCAAAAGGAGCTCGAAGAGGCCCTAGTATTATGCCTGGTGGTAGTGAGGCCGCCTATGAGCATGTAAAAACAATCTTTGAAGCTGCTTCAGCAAAAGTAAATGGAGAGCCATGTGTAGCGTATATGGGTAGGGGTTCTGCAGGAAACTATGTAAAAATGGTTCATAATGGCATTGAGTATGGCTTAATGCAACTCATCTCTGAGATCTATGATGTAGCTAAAAAAGGTGCTGGTTATAGCAATGAAAAATTAGCTTCCCTGTTTGATACGTGGAACAAAGGCACACTTCAATCGTTCCTGGTTGAGATTACAGCCGAAATTTTCGCTAAAAAGGACGATTTAACAGGAAAAGATCTGGTAGATGTAATTCTAGATAAAGCAAAGCAAAAAGGAACAGGAAAATGGACCTCTCAAAATGCAATGGATCTTGGTATTCCAGTACCTACCATTGACTCTGCTGTGACTATGAGAGAAATCTCTTCAATGAAAGACTATCGGGTAGAAGCAGATAAAGTTTACCATACTGCCTCAATCGGTCAAGACAAGCCAGACGCTAAAACTTTAGAAAATGCTTTGTATTTCGCATTCATAGTTACTTATGCCCAGGGTATGTCCCAATTGGCAGCTGCTGATAAAGAATACAATTATAACCTGAACATGGAAACCATCGCTAAGATCTGGAGAGGTGGTTGTATCATTAGAGCAGGTTTGTTGGAAGACATCAGAAAAGCATATGACAGAACTCCAGACCTTCACAACTTGATGTTGGATCCGGATTTCGTTAAAACACTTAAAACTATTGAAGGTGACGCAAGAATTGTAGTTCAATTTGCAGTAGGAAGCGGCATACCTGTAGCAGGATTGTCTTCAGCAATTGCATACTTTGATTCTTTCAGATCTGGCAACTTGCCTTTGAATTTAATTCAAGCTCAAAGAGATCACTTTGGATCTCATACCTATGAGCGTACAGATAGAGAAGGTATATTCCACACTGAGTGGTAAAACCTCTTAAACTTTAATAGAAAGC
>CAXEKM010000128.1:0-3170 GCA_963996645.1 uncultured Marinoscillum sp. | reverse complement strand
AATCAGGGGAATTGTATGAAACGGAAGCCTTGTAAGAATGGAAAAGTCAAAAAAAACGGGGCAAATGCCCCGTCTTCAAAAATCACTACTATTAAAATGAGCTACTGATTATGCAGTAGCAGCTTCTTCTACTTGCTCTACTACTTGTACGTTAAGTAAAAGCTTCACGTCATCTCCTACAACAACGCCACCAGCTTCAGTTACCATACTCCATGTAAGGCCGAATTCTTTTCTGTTGATTTTACCTGTGATTTCGAATCCAGCTTTGTGCTGTCCGTAACCATCTACCATTTTACCGCCGAACTCAACAGCTAACTCGATTGGTTTTGTAATGTCTTTGATAGTCAAGTCACCAACTAATTTATAGTCGTCACCTGCTTTTGCTACATTACCTTCGAAAGTTAACAGTGGGAAGTTTTCTGAATCAAAGAATTCAGGACTTCTCAAGTGTCCGTCTCTATCTGCTACATTGGTGTCAACGCTTGCAGTTTCTAAAGAGAATGTTGCCTTTGCTCCGTCGAAATCGTCACCTTCAGATACTACTGATCCAGAAAATGATTTGAATGAACCTGTTACAGTTGAAATAACCAGATGCTTTACTTTAAACTGTACTTCACTGTGAGTAGGGTCGATGTTCCAAGTTTTTGCCATGATAATTTATATTTTGTTTTTCCTAATTAAATGTACCTACATACAAATATATGTAATTACAATAACTGTATATACATATAAAGGTTTCAAATTGCTTGAATTATTTTTAAAATTATTTGTAAGTAATTGATGATCAGTGGAATGGTGTGAATAAAAAAAGGGTAGCTCTGAAAAGAGCTACCCTCATTATATGACGATAAAAATCCTCTATACCTCCTTATCCAACAAATCCGTCACCACATGGTATCTAGGATCATCTATGCTTGTTTCAATAACCTTGCCAAAGTCAGGATCTAGTTTGGTTAATAACTCTTTGCACTCTGGGCTAAGGTGCGTCAGCTTAATATTTTTGCCTAAATCGGTATACTTTTTAACGATACTACTAAGGGCTTCTACTCCTGAATGATCGCTTACTCTAGATTCAATAAAGTCGATTTCTACATTGTCTGGGTCTGTTTTTGGATCGAATTTAGCACTGAACGCCTGGGTAGAACCGAAGAAAAGTGGTCCCCAGATTTCGTAGATTTTGGTTCCGTCTTCTTTCAGGTGTTTTCTGGCTCTAATCATGGTAGCATTTTTCCATGCAAATACCAAAGCGGAGATGATCACACCGGCGATTACCGCAATGGCTAGATCTTGCCACACTGTAATAGCAGACACAGCGATAAGAACAATTGCATCTGCTTTAGGGATCTTATTGATTACTCTGAAGCTACTCCATGCAAATGTCCCGATTACAACCATAAACATTACACCTACAAGTGCGGCAATTGGAATTTGCTCAATCAAAGAAGCACCGAATAGGATAAAGCACAATAACGCAACTGCTGCAACGATTCCAGACAATCTCCCACGACCACCAGAGTTCACGTTAATGATCGACTGACCAATCATGGCGCAACCACCCATGCCACCGAATAAGCCGTTCAAGATATTGGCACCACCTTGAGCTACACATTCTCTATTTCCACTTCCTCTGGTTTCTGTAATGTCATCTACAAGGTTTAGGGTCATCAAGGATTCGATTAAGCCCACGGCTGCTAATAAGAAAGCTGTAGAAATGATTAATCCCCAGTGCCCCTCGAGTGTATCCAGGAGTGTAAATATTTGAAATTGGAAAGATGGTAGTGAGCCTTTTAGGCCAGAACCACCACCATCGCGAATGAATGATCCAACAGTACTTACTTCGATACCTCCAAAAATGGTTAAACAGGCTACTGCAATGATAGCCATCAACGCTGCGGGAAGCTTTTTAGTGAATTTGGGAAGTAAGAACATGATGGCCATAGTAAGTGCCACCAAGGCAATCATGATAAACA
The DNA here is from genome assembly GCA_963996645.1 of uncultured Marinoscillum sp. Lineage (GTDB taxonomy): Bacteria > Bacteroidota > Bacteroidia > Cytophagales > Cyclobacteriaceae > Marinoscillum. Next base: position 1,200 of record CAXEKM010000128.1, on the reverse strand, counting down.
ATTGAGACCCTTGAAGCCATTCTGTGACACCATTATTAGTTCTCTTGAACATACCCAATTGAGCAAGAAAAATGACAATGGCCAGACCATTCACAAATCCCATCATTACCGGGTGTGGAATGAGTCTTACAAATTTTCCTAAGCGCAATACTCCTGCTAGAATTTGGATTGCTCCAACAAAAAGTAAGGTGATGAACAGCCATTGCAAGCCAAGGTTTTCAATAGGAGTGTCAAGTCCTAATCCCACTTCGTTTCCTTGCTGGATCATGTGAACCATTACTACAGCCATTGCTCCTGTTGCTCCGGAGATCATCCCCGGTCGACCACCAAACAAAGAAGTAATCAATCCCATCATGAATGCTCCGTAGAGTCCAACAAGAGGATCGATCCCTGCCACAAAGGCAAATGCGACTGCCTCTGGCACAAGGGCCAGAGCTACAGTGAGCCCTGAAAGAATATCGTTTTTGGGATTGAAAGTGAAATTGTTAAATACCTTGCTCATCTAGCCTTCTTTGCTTCAAAAAAGGCGCAAAGATAGTTTACTATAGACTGAAATGTATGGAGATATGTAAATCTATGTGTGAAAGGGAAAAAATAAACCCGATATGCGTCTCATATCGGGTTGAATTTGAATAGCCCTTAGAGGGCTTGGTGTTATTTAAACAAACAGGTGAATCGGATACGCTTATTTAACCCAAAGAAAGCAATAATGCATTCTTTACCTTTTGGGCTGACGAAAGCATTGCCTTGTCAGGGTCAAAAGCATAAGTCAAAAGTATATATGGATTTTGGAGGAAATCTGGAGAAATGGTCTGCCGGGGAATAAGTTTTGAAGTATATAGAAATTATGAATTAGCGAGTGACCTCAAATTTCTTTTCATAGATGAAATATTCATTTGCTGAATTCATTCCTTCAAGCATAAAAAGATATGATCCTACTTTGTCAGGTGCTTTGATTTCAATGGTAGAGGGTTGTGTTGTGATTTTGTAAAAAGGGCTCCAATAAACAGGGTTGTCAAAATTAGGTATTCGGTCTTTAGGTTCTGTATTTTTTAACCGAGAGCTCATTGTGTTTTTAAGGGAGTAAAATTGATGTTGGAAATATAAATTTTCAGGTATTGCACGTTTGTTTTTAGTAAAAATCTCAATTACGCCATCGTATTCATGATTGTCTACAAAAACTTTTTCATGCATGATATT
>CAXEKM010000127.1:0-5783 GCA_963996645.1 uncultured Marinoscillum sp. | reverse complement strand
TGGAGCGCTTCTTCAGAATAGAAGAGCATTATTCGCTGACTGAATTACCGCGATTGATCCAAGAGAATTGGACAACCCTTCTGGATGGAATTTTGTGGTTTGCACTGTATCAAATGACATTTTACCTGCTAGAACTTCAAGTCAAGACAAATTCACTCAATGAACGTATTCGCGAACTTGAGAAAGAACTTCATCAAACGGATCTGGTCAATTTGCGAAAAGAAATCAACCCACATTTTCTTTTCAATGCCATGAACGGCATTGCTATGAAGGTTCGCTTAAAAGAAAACAAGACAGCCGTAGTGATGATTGCAGCTCTGAACAATTTATTGAGGCTAAGTCTAAGTAAATCACAAGAGCAATTAATTACCATCCAGCAAGAGCTGGAATTGCTCGACAACTATCTACTCATTGAAAAACACAGATTTGGGGAACAGGTTCAGGTAATTATTGATTTTCCTGAAACTATTAACACCCACAAAATACCTGAACTCATCCTTCAACCATTGGTTGAAAATGCATTTAAACATGGCTTAACCCAAAATCAGGAACTTCAGCATATTCGAGTATCCGGAAGAGTTGTTGATCAAGAAATCATTTTATCGGTATTCAATACAAAGTCTAAGAGCGTCAATTTCAATTTTGCTCGAAGTGGAGTTGGACTTCCAAACATTGTCCATAGGCTTAGAAGAATTTATCAGACCAACTTCAAGTTTCAAAGTTTTAATGAAGAGCATGGCATTGCCTTTACCATTACAATCCCTAAAAAATGAAGATCAAGTGCCTCATAGTAGACGATGAAAAATCCGCAAGAGATGGACTGCACCTGTTGTGTTCTGAAAACGCTCAATTAGAGGTTGTTGGCCTATGTAAAAATGGAGTTGAAGCCATTGATGAAATCAATGCACTTAAGCCTCAAGTAGTCCTTTTGGATGTACAGATGCCAGGAGTTAACGGGTTTGAGGTAATTGCCAGTATTCCCGAACCAAAACCAAAAATCATCTTTATTACAGCACATGATCAATTTGCCATCAAAGCATTTGAAGTCAATGCCATTGACTACCTACTCAAGCCATTTAGTGATGAGCGTTTTGAACAAGCCATTCAGAAAGCCATTGAGCAGATCAAACTAAATCAACAGCAAACTTTAGACGGCCTGATTAAGCGAAACGCTACCAGCTCTGATAACGGCTTAAAAATCAATGAAGAAGATCGGTTAGTTCTTAAAGTAGACGGAGCAATTAAAATCATCAGCAAATCTGAAATTCGCTTCATTGAGGCGTATGACTATTACATCAAAATCCATGTAAAAGATCAATTTTTCATGATTCGAGAAAGTCTAAAGAATATGGAATCTTCACTTGGTCACTTGAAAGATTTCATGCGGATCCATAAGTCATACATTGTCAACAAACACTATATTTCTCAGCTTGTGAAAATTTCTCCTGCAGAACATGAACTTATTCTCACCACCAACGATCAAATCAAAGTAAGCCGAAGTAAGCTCAGCGAAGTAAAAGACTGGTTATCAGTATAATTATCCATTGACTGCATTATCTATACACTTCACTGCACAAGTAGTATATTAGTAATTGGAGCTACGTTATTTTGATCATTAGATCTAAACTCAAACTACATGTTCAAAAATCACATCCGATTCGCAGTAAGGCTTTTTCTTAAGGAACGTATTTACTCCATTCTAAATATCATGGGATTGGCATTGGGAATCACCATAGGCATGATCCTGTTGCTATTTCTTCAAAGTGAATTGACGTATGATCAGCACTATTCCAAATACGATCAAATTTATCGATTCACCAATCACCTTACAGCCCCTGGTGCAGATTTCAATACGGCAAGATCTTCGCAAAAAATTGGATCTATCCTAAAAGATGAGCTTCCTGAGGTCATAGAATATGTTCGATTTGTTGGAGTAGGCACACCTCTCATTACAGTAGATGATGATCCTGATACCAAATTTTATGAGAAGAGGGTTTGGCAAACAGATGCCAATTTCTTCAAGGTATTTGACCATGAGTTTATCTCTGGCAACCCAGAAACATGCCTTGATGGACCGGGCAAAATTGTCCTTACCGAATCTGTAGCCAAAAAGTATTTTGGTAATGAACCTGCCCTTGGCAAAAGACTGACACTGGGTGATGGTGAGGTAGAACACCGTCAGGTCACCGCTGTTATTTCTGATTTACCTGACAATACACATTTCAAATATGAGATTTTGCTCTCTCACATTCCACCCATCAACTGGGGCAGTGATGATCCGGAAAGAATCTCTGAAATCTACTGGAATCCAGGCTCCTATACCTATTTACTGTTACCAAAAGACTACAACACCGACGATTTCTACGCCAAGTTTCCTAATGTCTATGACAAAACCTTTGCTCTATTTGGCAAACGAATCAATGGCAATGTAGACCCCGGCCTTCAGCGTATTGATGAAATCCATTTCAACTCAGACCGAGGTGGAGATGAACCTACTGGCAACATTAATTACGTCTATACTTTTGCGGCTGTTGGCTTGTTCATCATACTCTTAGCTTGCATTAATTACATGAATATGGCAACCGCCCGATCTGTCACCAGAACAGGCGAAATAGGCATTAGGAAAGTGCTTGGTTATACCAGAACCGCCTTGTTTGGAAGTGTGATGATCGAAGCACTCATGATGGCTTTCGTCGCTTTTTTGTTAGCAGCAGCCATCACCTTTATCATTCTGGAATTGACTCCATTCAATGATCTGATGAACAAAAACTTAGAGTTGAATTTCCTATCCAACCCATCATTGCTTGTAGGTTCTATTCTGATCACTTTGTTCATTGGAATCATTTCAGGAATATATCCAGCATTGTACATTCCATCCGTTCCTGTGGTTACCGCATTGAAAGGAACGTTTACAGGAGACAAAGCAGGCAGTTTGTTACGCCAAGGATTAATCACTTTGCAGTTTGTGATCAGTTTATTTGTCATCATTTGTACCGTATTGATGGACAAGCAAATAACTTTTGTTCAAAACAAAGACCTTGGCTTTGAGAAGGATCAACTTTTGCTCATAGAAGAAAGCAGAAAAAGTACAGATAGCCGAGAAGCACTAAAAACAGAGCTTTTAAAAAATCCGAATATTCTCAAAGTAACGAACAGCTATGGTACTCCTGGAATGGGAAATGAAGGCTCTGTGATGATGGTTGAAACCGACTCTGGGTTCGTACAGCAACACATGAACATGTATTATGTGGGCAAGGAATATTTGGAAACTATGGGAATTGAGATCATCGCCGGTCGTGGGTTCAATGACGATTCTCAGTATGACATTGATAACGTATTTCTGATTAATGAATCAGGCGCCAAACAACTTGGTTGGGGAGAGAATGCCATCGGCAAAAAAACCAAATACTTTCACAGTGAAAATGAACGAACCATTGTGGGCATCTTCAAAGACTTCCACTACCAATCGCTACACAACAAAGTAGAACCTATGTTCATTGCCAGACATAGTTCTGCCCAGGGACATCTTTATGTAAAACTTGGGGCAAAGGATCTGAATGAAACCATCAACTTTATCCAGGAGAAATGGAGTGAGTTTGATGCTCAGAGCCCGATGGAATATAAATTTTTAGATGAAGAGTTTGCAAGACAATATGAAGCTGATTTGACACAAAAAAGACTTATATCGATGCTCTCATATATCTGTATTTTCATCTCCCTGCTAGGTTTGATTGGGTTATCAGCATTCACAGCAAGCAGAAAAGCCAAAGAAATCAGTATTCGAAAAGTATTGGGTGCATCTGTTCTAAAAATAATTCTACTCTTCTCAAAAAGCTATGTCAAGCTGATCATTATTGCATTCATTATTGCGGTTCCACTTGCTGATTACATCATTGTGGAGTGGTTAGCCAATTTTGCCTATCAAATGGATATCAACTGGTTGTATTTCATCATTCCAGGGTTGATAGTACTGGCTCTTGGGTTACTAACCGTATCCGCTCAAAGCTTACGATCAGCCAAAGCTAATCCGGTGGATGGGCTCCGAAGAGAATAAATTAAGGCACTAATTTTTGCCCTTTCCAGTCATTAGATCTGGAGAAACGTATTCTTAAATGCTCCAGCTTATTGAGTTGGAGCATTTCTATTTCCTGTGGAATTATTCGAATCACTGAAAAATTTTCAAACCCTATGGACTTATCCCATTTATAAGCTTCTTCCCATTCCTGAACCGGAGTACCTGGGGATTTAACAGATGAATAAGCCTTGACAGATACACCTTGAATGGTTTTCCAGTAAGCTTGTTTCCCCAAAGAGTTCAAAATTTCGGTTTTGGCAATCACACGAACTTGAATACGTTCTTCAGGATGATAAAAAAGAGCAGAGCAGTTAGAGTTTCTTTCAAAATCCTTCACTTTTTGAGTCCTGGCATCTGAAAAAACGTACAGATTCAAATCATCATCCATATCCCTCAACACGACGTATCGCTGGTTGATCAAATCACCTTGAGCACTACCCAAAATCAAGTACCTAAATGGATGATTGCTGTCTTTTAAGGCCAGTTTGAGTTCCCTTCTCAGTTTTAACCATATTTCCTTGTTGTCATGATCATGAGTAATCAACATACACAATTAATGAAGCAAAGCAGAAATTGTTTTAAAACTAAACTGACATCATAAAAAAACGCTACTCCAAAAGAGTAGCGCTTTGTTGCTTACATAACAAAACAGTTTTATTAACTAGTTAAAGGTGATCTGCTCCACATCTTCGAATGGGAAATACATAATTTCACCCCCTTTTTTCACTAGTACTCCTTGATTTTTATCTGATACATCCTGCGAATCACCAAGCAAAAACTTGTCTCCATTATTCAAAGTCACAGTACTGTTATCATAGTTTCTAGGAGTGATATTTCTAATATTTTTAAATGGAATGATCATTTCCACATCATCCAACATTCCTTGTAATACTTCAAATTGATAGGCCTCATCCAGGTCATATATTAGTTCTCCACTAAATTCATCACCATTTCTAAGCTCCACAGTTCCAGTGATTCTTGGCTGCTTAGAAAACGAAGAATAAGCAGGACCTGAATTAGGTGCATCCATAAAAAGCACTTTATCAAACTCATCCCATGGAACATCTACCCTACCTATTCCGTCTACTGCAATTATAATGCCACGATTTTCATCATTCACATCATTGCTGCCACGCAGTTCCAATTCTCTTCCTGAATTAAGGATTACAACACTTCTGCTACTTCCGTAACGTTCGATTGATTTAATCTTTCCAAATGAGATAGATACATCTCCATCTTCTGTATCACCATCAAGTTTATCAGTAGATACACGCTCATCATGATCCCATTGTACAAACCCTGTGAATACTCCTTCTGAAGTCTCCACTTTTCCATACAATGGCTCTCCAAACTTCTCAGTCAACCTGGAAGGTGTTTCCATAAACTCAATTAACTCTATTCTATCCCAATCAATCTCGATTGTACCCAATTCCGAATCAACCACTTTAATATCTGTATTGATATCGTTGTATCCATTGCCATCAAGATCATATTTAAGGCCACTTTGCATGGTTACTTCAGCACCTTGTCTTCTAGTTGGTCTAATGGTTTTGATTTCACCAAATTGACAAGCAAACTGGTGAACAAAATCATTGTCATCATCATCCCAGGTCCAGCTTACATTTACCCAGCCATTGTTTCTGCCTATAACTGTTCTCCTGCGGTCCTCTAGCTCTTCTAACTCATCTCTTGAAAGGAAATCCAGGTT
>CAXEKM010000126.1:0-5919 GCA_963996645.1 uncultured Marinoscillum sp. | reverse complement strand
GCCTCTTCCATATCGGATGCAGTCATCATAACGTCTGAACTATCCACTCCAATCAATCCGCGATTATCAATATTGAACCAACAAGTTCCCTGCTGATCCACGACCATTTTGGTGATGTAAGCTGGCTCGGTCTGCAGTAAGTCGTAATAGTGCTGGGGATAAGAAAAAGATTCTGTAGCTGGATTATAAACAGAAATCCCCGCGTAATTTTTTACCCACATGTTACCATCTGGACCATAGCTCATCCACATGGCTGTATTGCTAGCGAGAGTCGTGGTGTCATGCGCATCATGATAGAAAGTTTTTACCTCATACCCATCGTATCGGTTCAGTCCGGACAACGTTCCAATCCAGATGAATCCATCATGATCCTGAAAGACAAAATTGACCTGATCATTGGTCAATCCCTGTCGAATGGTCAACTGCTCGAAGCGAACATCTTCTACCTGACCATGGGTAAAAAATGTAAGACCAAGAGAGAAGAGTAAGAAAAAAATGTATCGTAAAAATCTTGCCATTGCACCAATCTCCGTGCCTATGATTTATGCTCAATTATTATTTAGCTACAATTAATAGATAAAAAATTAAATATTTTTAAGATATGACATTCATTACCCTCATCGGAATCAATGATTCTACTCTTTGAATAAAGCACTACCATACCTTGCATTTTTATACCCATACAAAATGAAATACACCCTATACCTCATTTCGGCGTGTCTGCTAGTAACCTTTGCTTGTCAACCTTCTAAAACAGATAAAAAGTTCGTCCAATACGAAGAAAACTGGGACTCTCTGGCAGCTTATGAAGAAGCACCGGATTGGTTTAGAAATGCGAAGTTTGGCATCTACTATCACTGGGGACTTTTGTCGGTTCCGGCTTACGCCAATGACTGGCATCCACGTGGATTGCACATCGTAGGCAGTGACGATTACAACCAGCATGTGGAGACGTATGGTCACCCGTCTGAATTTGGGTATCATGATTTTGTACCAATGTTCAAAGCAGATAGCTTCAATGCCGATGCATGGGCGGATTTGTTTGTGCGATCCGGCGCACGATTCTCAGGTGTGGTAGCAGAGCACCATGACGGTTGGTCCAATTGGGATAGCGACATCAATCCATGGAATGCGATGGATATGGGACCACATCGCGATTTGGTCGGTGAACTGGAAAAAGCCATCAAGGCAAGAGATCTCAAGTTTGTGACCACTTTTCACATGGCAAGGAACCTACAGATCTATCAGAACGACTCGGCCAACTGGCTCAATGACAAATCATACTTCCCTTACAATCCGGACATGCCAACATCGTCGACGGATTCACTCATTCGAATCCTGTATGGAAATATCCCAAGAGAGCAGTTTTATGAGAATTGGTTGAGCAAGCTGAAAGAAGTGATTGACAACTACAGTCCGGACTTGATCTATTTCGATGGTGAACTGTCCAAAATCCCTGATTCGGTCAAGCTAAAGTTCGTGACACATTACCTCAATCACGCTGCGGCGAATGACAAAGGCGTGGTAATCACTCACAAGAATGGCGAGTTGCCGAAAGATGTCAGCTTGATGGATCTGGAGAAAGGCCGTATGGATGAAAAAACGGACTACTTCTGGCTCACAGACGAAACCATAGCCCATGGCAGCTGGAGCTATACCGAAACACTGGAAGTAAAGCCAGCTTCGGAGATCATCCAGGTATTAATCGATATTGTGAGTAAAAATGGTGTAATGATGCTCAACATTTCACCGAATGCAAATGGTGTGATTCCTCAAAAACAGCAAGAGGCCTTATTGGAGATTGGTGATTGGCTCAATCAATTTGGAGAAGCGATCTACGACACAAGAACATGGACCGTATATGGTGAAGGACCGACTGTGTTGGGTGAATCCGGTCACTTCCTGGAATGGAAAGCCTACACACCTAATGACATCCGATTTACGACTAAAGGCAATGTCCTTTATGCCATCGTGATGGGCTGGCCTGGAGATTCAGTGGAGCAAACGATCACTTCCATCAATTCTCAGAACCTGAATGTCCACAAAATCGCTTCTTTGAAGATGCTAGGCAGTGACGAAACCATTCAGTGGACACTGGGAGATTCTGGACTCACGTACACAACACCGGCTGAGGCACCAAGTACTACGGCTGTTGTATTGAAAATCACTTTGGAATAAACGAAAAACGCATGCGCTCTACTTTACCATTCATTGCTCTACTTTTTATTGTTTTAGGATGCAGCAACACCGAAGAACCACTAAGAGAGCGCATATCTCTTGCTGGATCGTGGCAATTCCAGCTAGATACGGGATTGATCGGAGAACAGGAACAGTGGTACAATCAAACGCTGGGTGATGCTATTGAGCTACCCGGAACCACGGACTCGTACCAAAAAGGATTTCTAAATACCGATACCACTACCATGCACCTCAACCGACAATACACCTATGCAGGTGCGGCGTGGTATCAAAAGAAAGTGACCATTCCTGAAAGTTTCGCTGGCAAGCATCTGGAGTTGTTCTTTGAGCGCACCAAACCCAGCAAAGTCTGGGTAGATGGAGATTTGGTTGGAACCTCCATGCTTTTGCAATCACCACAGCAATTTGATCTATCTAAGAAACTGACTCCTGGAAATCATACATTGACGGTTTTGATCAATAACGACCTGAAACTAACACCTTATGGCAATGTGCATATCTACTCCGATGATACCCAAACCAACTGGAACGGCATTCTCGGTGATATGTACATTGAAGCAAAAGACCTGACATTCATAACTGACTTACAGGTGTTTCCAGATATTGAGCAAAAGCAAGCAACTATTCAGTTAGGAATAGCCAATCAGCTTCAATCAGCAAAAGGAACAGCTGAGCTGCAGCTTTATCTAAACCTAAACCATGAAACCATACAATTGCCAACCACAGTCTATGAAGTGGCACTGGACTCTGTGATTACACTCACCTATGACTTTGAGGAAGTCGCACTTTGGGATGAGTATGAGCAACCCATCTACACCGTAAAAGCAGTTCTAAAAGGTGAAGGATTCTCTGATGAACAGACTGCTACGTTTGGTATGCGAGACTTCACGGTGTCTGGCACGCAGTTTCAGATCAATGGACGAACTACCTTCCTCCGGGGCAAACATGAGTCGGCAGTTTTTCCACTCACTGGCTATACCCCAATAGATGTAGAATCATGGGTTCGGGTGTACCGCATTGCGAAAAGATATGGCATCAACCATTACCGCTTCCACTCCTACTGTCCACCGGAAGCAGCTTTCATAGCCGCTGATCAGGAAGGGATTTATTTGCAAGTAGAATTGCCGTTTTGGGGTGGGCTGGATAATGACACTACAGCCCAAATGCTTAGAAATGAAGGGTACGGATTGCTGAAAGCCTATGCCAATCACCCTTCCTTCGTTATGTTCTCACCGGGAAATGAAATTTGGGGTGGCCATGAGCGAGTGGCGGCCAACATGAAGGCGCTCAAAGCTTACGATGATCGTCCACTCTATACGATGGGCTCCAATAACAACATTGGTTACCTGCCTCCTCAGGACTATTCGGAGTTCTTTGTAGGGGCAAGAATTCCAGACAAAGGAGACACGATTACTGGCCACACACGTCTTACGCATGCTTTTGCCGATGCGCATCATGGCGGAGCACTCAACACGTTAAAACCTTCCACTCAAATCAATTTCGACTATGCAGTCGCACACATGGATTTGCCGATTGTGAGTCATGAGATTGGGCAGTATCAGATCTATCCCAACTATGACGAGATCACTAAGTACACAGGCAATCTAAAACCAAGGAATCTGGAAATCTTCCAACAACGATTACAAGCCAAAGGCATGGAAGATCTGGACAGTGCGTTCCAACAAGCATCAGGAGCATGGTCGGCCCTGTGCTACAAAGCCGAAATGGAAGCAGCTATCCGCACGAAAGGAATGGCCGGTTTTCAACTGCTCGACTTACAAGACTTCCCCGGGCAGGGAACTGCTTTGGTAGGCATACTCGATGCCTTTATGGATAGCAAAAGTGTGGTAACACCAGAAGTTTGGAAACAATCCTGCAACGATGTGATGTTGCTTGCTGAGTTCCCAAAATACACCTGGTCCAACCTGGAGACATTTACTGCAGAGCTGGTGATTGCTAACTACTCCAATAAGAACCTGGAGCAAACCGTCGATTGGAGTTTGACCGATGAAGCGGGACAATCACTGTTCACAGGTTCCTTTGAATCCCCAACTATCAGCTACGGTGGCTTAACCAACATTGGAGAGATCACCATTGATTTAGCATCCGTTGATCAGGCTCAGAAACTGACTTTAACTATCCAACTCGAAGGAACAGATTACGCCAACTCCTACCCAATCTGGGTGTATCCAGCTGCTGACTTACTGCCGGTGGAGGACATCATCGTAGCGAACAACTTGAACACCGAGATCCTGGACCAACTGAACGATGGTGCCAGTGTGCTACTCTTCCCTGAGACAGCCGACATCAAAGACAAAAGCTTTGCTGGACACTTCCCACCAGAGTTTTGGAACTATGGCATGTTCAAAGGCATTAGCGAGTGGGTGAAGAAACCTGTTTCTCCAGGGACTTTGGGATTGCTGGTAAATCCAGAGCATCCCATCTTTGCTGATTTCCCAACAGACTTTCACACCAACTGGCAATGGTATTCCATTATCAAAAACAGCCGTTCGCTGATCCTGGATGATACCCCAGCCAACTACCAACCACTGGTGCAAGTGATCGATAACCTGGAGCGCAACCACAAGCTGGGGATGATCTTTGAATTCAAAGTAGGCTCAGGCAAACTCCTTGTTTGCACCGCTCAGCTCCAAGACTTGCTGCACGAACCAGAAGCCAATTACCTCTACCGATCCATGGTGAACTACATGCAGTCTGAAGCCTTTGAACCCCAGCAAGCAATGAGTGAAGAAGAGTTAAAGAAGCTTTTATAAACGAGGGTCTGCCTCTACCCGGTTTGTGGTATTTTGGGTGGTATCTACCGGTTTTTGTTTGGTACTGTTTTTAGAAAAAGGTAGATTCAAGTGCACAGTGCACGTTATATCCGTTTTTAATCGGATATATACGGTTACAAACGGATATCTAATTGTTATAGAACCATTTAGAGAATATCTAGAACATGAAACCTATAATTAGATAACATGCACAGTGCACGTTACATTATAGTTATGCCCAAGCGTAAAAAAGACAGTGCAACCCTGAAAGTGACGACTGAAAAATGGAGACTTTGCAACCTGACAATTTAAGCGGCCTGACTTAAAAGCGTTCTTTAACAAACTGACACGGTAAGACCAAGCCGACACGCAAACCGACCCGAATGTTTTTAAAATTTTTCCCACCGCACATTTTAAAAAATAATTTTAGCCAGCCGCACATTGGCACATTTGCAAAACCGCACCAGCCGACCCACAACCCAAGTTTTGCAAAAGAGCCAATTTTGCCACCCACCTGACAATGATAATCTGTTGAAAACTTTGGAGACTTTTTCAGATGCTTTTCCAAAAGAACTTTGTAATTTTGACAAAATCATTCAAAATAGAATTGTTCAAAATGGACAGCTTAGGCGAAACAATAAGAAAACTACGGGAAGAAAAGGAATTGCCCTTGCGGACAGTTGCAGCATTTCTTGACATAGACCAAGCTATTTTAAGCAAAATAGAACGAGGACAAAGAAATGCAACCCGCGAACAGGTTGTGAAACTTGCAGAGTATTTTAAAATTAAAGAAAGTGATTTACTTGTTTCTTGGCTTTCGGACAAATTGGTTTATGAGGTGGCAGACGAACAAGTGGCGTTAAAAGCATTGCAGGTGGCAGAGGAAAAGGTAAAATACAATAAGACCAAAAGAAAGTAATGGATGAATTAAATGAAATAGCAGAAG
>CAXEKM010000125.1:0-5285 GCA_963996645.1 uncultured Marinoscillum sp. | reverse complement strand
GGGTCCGATAGCTGTGTAATTCATGCAACTTCCCCATCAACTGAGTCGACATCCACTCCGTCTTTGGCAGGCACTCAAACATTGCTCGGCTATCCATAGCTTGATTATCCAACATCCAATCGGAGCTTCTTGACAATGATTGAGCAACCTCATTGAACAAGGATTGACCGAAATGAATATTGGATGTGACCGTAGATTGCTCCTTTGGAATATGCAGGTTGAATGCCTGGTCCTGGTTGGAAAGGCAATAAAACTGGTCAGAAACACCATACCACTGATTATCTAAACCAATCAGCGACTTACCCTGCAGGTTGTAAAACAAACTGAAAGGACCTTTGATATGATCTCGCTCGGTATGGCTACTATCTACCTTCAGCACCACATTGGGCCACCCTCTGTCTGGCAGTGTGTTTCCTCGATAATCCTTTCCCTCCGAAAATCCCTGTGCGGCATTTCTTCTAATCCATTGTATATCGGGAAATTCGGTTAGGTACATAGAGGGATTTAAAACATCAAGGTATAAAAATCAAAGCATTTGTAATGCACACTAAGCCCAAAAGTGATATTTAACGAACTTGAAAACAGGATAGATTTGAGATTGAATTAAAATAGGCAAGTTACAAACTTGATGCTTTATGAGTCCGCGTTACAAACGCGGACTAGTGGAGGGTAAAATATTCTTTGAAATATCCCCAACCAACAACGGCATTGAATTCCGTACCAATCTGCTCTGACACAGACTCCATCTCTCCTGCCTGCGAGGTAAACTCTACCGATTCATTCTGCCAGTTACCAACCTTCAGCTTATTCAGTGTTCCCTGGTTAACGTCATAGGTGTTTCCATATACATCGGCTACTTGATAGCCCGCAGGTTCAATAGCTAATCCCAATCGGCCTACCAGCGTTGAGGACAACTGCAAATAGTGCTGATCTCCAAAATCAATCATGGCTTTTACCTCCTTCCCATTCACAAGAATGTTAGTAAAAATCAAACCATAATTTGTTTTTTCAAAGATGATGGAATTGGGCAGTTTCTTTTCTGTTACGGTTTGACTAAAAGAAGTAAGCCAAAAAAGCAGTAAAAGGCTCATAAAACTCATTCTGTAATTCATCACGGTTACATTTTAGTTTAACAATTGCATAGCAAAGGTGTTTAGCGGATCTCTGCATGCTATTCCTGGCGACTAAAATGTCATTTTACCCTAAGCTTTTAAATTCCAAACAGTTGCTTTTAACACTCTTTAACCTACAGAATGACATCTAAACTTTTATTGACTTATTCGAACGACTTTTCCATTCGTTTTCCTCAAATCATTTCGTTCGATTAACGCAATCAGATCTCCACCCGGAAGTTGCTTGACAGTACGAACACGTCCGTCTACATTAATTCCGTGCGTCTTTCCGGTCTTCAAATCAAACCTCATCAATCGCCTGTAAGCTAGCGACCCAAACAAAAACTGACCATTCCAGTCTTCAACAGAGCTATTGGTAACTTTCCACAAACAAGCAGGAGCAACTGCCTGTCCCCCATCTCGCGTGTCCACAGTCCACCAGAGTTCTGGGAATTCAGTAAAAGTCTCTGCCGAGTCTTCAGAGATCACAGACACCCAACCACCATCATAGTTGATACCATAGGTAAACAAAGGCCAACCATAGTTCTTTCCTTTCTCGATGATGTTCAATTCATCTCCACCTTTCGGACCATGTTCCATTCCATAAAGTATTCCTGTTGATTCTTCATAATAGAGACCCTGCACATCACGATGCCCATAACTCCAAATAGTCGATGGTTCGTCAAACCATTCAAAAACAGGATTGTCAACAGGAATGCTCCCATCTTCCATCAATCGATGAATCTTACCGGCATCATGACCCAAATCCTGAGCATTCATTACGGGATATTCACTAGTTGACCAATCAGAGTTGCCTATATTGAGAAAGAAATGCTCATCATCTTCCCAAACAAGACGCATTCCGTTTCCCGTATAGTTTTCCTGTCTGGATTTGAAAACCTGCTCTGATTCCGAAATGACATCATCTATGATTCGAATTCTATCTACCGTAGCATGTCCATCTGTGGCGAGATAAGTGATGTATAACCAGCCATTTTCGACATATTTTGGATGCAAACTAATATCCATTAACCCACCATGCATGATGACGGCCATACCTGGAGTTCCAAAAGTCACCACATCAGGCACTCCATTAACCGCTGTTAGATCATCATTTAGATAATGAAATAACTTACCTACTCTATCCGAAATGTAGTATTCTTCATCCGAGATGATCGCTATCCCATAGGGAATAGTGAAATCTGTGGCGATAATCTGTGTTGTAAATGCATCATCACTAATCGGAAATGGTGAATCCGGAACTTTGATGATGTTTTTATTGCAACTGAGAAGACATACCATTCCCAATAGCACCAAAAATGCTTGTAATAATTTCATAAGATATTTAATTAGGTATTAAAGAAATAGGTTAGTTGTTCTGCTGTTTCTTCAGAATCTTCACCACTTTATTATAAATGATCTGACCAACATTCCAGGTGTAACCATCAAAGTTGGTGGTATTGACAAACTGGATCACCACAGCATCCAGATCTGCGTGATATTCGGATATGGTCTGATAACCAGGAATCAATCCAGTGTGGTTGTACTTGTAAATGGAAGAATAGATTTCTTCTTCGCCTTCTTTGAACAAAGAGTGATCATTTAGCGCTCTCATAAACACCCCAAGGTCACTTGCAGAAGCTACCATAGAACTATAGTCGGTAGTTTTAATATCTTCTTCTACTCCTATATAGTAACCACTCATCACTCGATCCATATCTACTTCATGAATGGTGGGATAGGTATCATGAAGATCAAGAGGATTCAAGATGAATTCTTTGATGTACTCGAACTCAGAAAGACCAGTAACTCGCTGAATAAGCATGGATATCAAGAGATAGTTGGTGTTGCAATACTCATAACCTTTCCCCGGCATAAAATTGGCTGGCTGATCCAGCACCAACTCCAATGTGGCTTGCTGACCATCTGGAGGATTGACCCAAAAGTTCGGTGTATCAGTATAATTAGGAATGCCACTGGTATGCCCAACCAGGTTTCTTAGGGTGATACTTTCCGCATTTTCTATACGCCCTTTTAACTCTGGAAAATACTGAGCGACTGTTCCATCCAGTGAAAGTTTTCGTGCATTGACCAGCTTAGCAATCGCGACAGCATTGTATAACTTTCCTACACTGGCAATTTTGAATAATGCCTTTGGGTCAGCAGTGATTTTCTCTGCACGATTGTGCCATCCGGCGGTATAAAAGCCAGGCTCATTTCCTGCTTGATCTACATAAACAATGATACCATCCAGATTATGTTTAATAGCCTGATCTACTTGTTCCTGAACGGTATCTGGCAATGGCTGTATCCATACCCATATGATGGGCCATGGCACAAAGTACAGGGAAGCGATTGTTCCTACTAGCAAAACGATTCTGATTAGTGTTTGAGTTTTCTTATTCATCTTTTCGTTAATCTATTTTGCCAAATATTTCCTTTGACAATAATAGTATTTGATTGTTTTGACAAAGCTCTGAAAAGACTAAAAACCACACTAATCAGCTATGAAGCGAAAGGTATGAAGTTTGAATAAAGCATATAAACTATGAATTAGCGGTATAAATTATGACGCAAAAGCACTAAATCACTTCGACTAATCCTGGATTTTGATTTACACAATCACCAATCATCATCAACTCCACCACCACCATAATCACCTCCCTGACCATCAAAAGCTCCACGATAGGAACGACCAAATGAATTCTGAAGAAACTCATTGAAGGAAGTAAATAATTCATAATTATCTTGAATTCTCACTAAGGCTCCTCCCCCAAGATTAGAGTTCTTGATTTTCAATTTGACTAATAAATCCAAAGACGATTTTTTCAATAGTAGGATGTGACTTCCAAGCTCTTCCAAAAACGCTTCTAATGATTTAAGATCATGATGTAAATAATGCTCCAATCTATCATTTAGCTCCTGAAGTATAAAGTTGAATCGAGCCGTATGTTCTTTTCCTTTCTTTGTTTTAAAAAAAAGGTAATCACAATATCCAGCTTCTTGCAAATCTGGGTATAAGTAGTCTCGGGTAAATGCATCTACGTCATACGATAATTTTAACCCCATATGATTTCGCAATTCAAAAAACCGAACATCATCTCTTTCATCGAAATAATCAAGGAAAAATTGCTCATGCTTTTTTGATGCATCATATGATGTGTAGTTCTCCCCTTTATGAAAGAAATATCTTAAGCGTTCATGTCGATCTCGAGGATGCAATAATATCCATCGCTCTTCCACATCTATCACTCGCTTAACCCAAAGATCTTTGATGACCAATTGAAATATATCTCGCGATCGTCCCAGCAATAGCGAGTCAAGAAAATACGTTTCTGCAGGAGTTAAATCAATCATGGTAAGTTAAAATAATAAGAACTTTTCACCCTACCACGAATTCATAACTAAAAGGCCACAGACCGCCCTTTTATTTAATTCGAATCTTCTTCATACAGAATTAAAACTTCTATTTCTCTTTCCGCCTTTTTATAGGCCAGGCCCAAATCTGCAATAGCTTGTTTGAAGGTTTCTGGATCTTCGGGATCAAATGCAAACTGGATATCATACAACTCCTCATCTCTCGTTTCATCCACTACAGGCATACCAACGATTCCAAAGCCTTCTAAATAGTTACAAAACTCTTTGAGAGTGGCTCCTGTGTTACTGAAACCACTACCTCCGGCAGTCAGATTTGCTTCAACTGTTGTTGCACTGGCCTTAATTCCACCTTCTAATTGCGTCATTACCAACACATCCATGCTCCTAACCTCTCTTCTGGCTTTTACTGGTACCGATTGTTCTAATTGTGACTGTGCATAAGAGTACAAATCTTCAGGATTTTCAACTATCACATCCATACAATAGCGATTTTGCTCATTATCCCAATCTATGATAGATTCGTCTACTTCAGAAATAACACGATACGCCGTAAG
This sequence comes from uncultured Marinoscillum sp., assembly GCA_963996645.1. Classification (GTDB taxonomy): domain Bacteria; phylum Bacteroidota; class Bacteroidia; order Cytophagales; family Cyclobacteriaceae; genus Marinoscillum. The sequence continues at coordinate 241 of CAXEKM010000125.1, read as the reverse complement.
GTCATACACCATTCGATACAATCCTTCATAGTTCGTATTGTAGGTGGTCATTCTCCTATCCTTGAAAATTCCGTTACCATAAAATTTAGAGAAAGAAGGGACATTAGACATGTATGGAAGCAACACAAATGACTCTCTAGTAGTACTATCAATCTCAAAATAATCATGACTCGAGTCAAAGCTCATATTGTCTTGCTTCAGTGGCAAGTCAATTACCATACCCGCAAGTACTTGCCGAATC
>CAXEKM010000124.1:0-10897 GCA_963996645.1 uncultured Marinoscillum sp. | reverse complement strand
GATTGATAATCAGTGCCGCTCCAGCTGCTGCAAACTCGGTGACCTGAGTGGTCGTAGGCCAGCCATATTTGTCCAGTAACACCAGAAGTCTGGCTTCATTCTCTTTCACATTTTGCTCTTCCATAGCGAGAATCGGGAAAATTGCCGGCGTGGAAAAATATCCGCCATTGCGTATATACTTTCTGCGTTCGATGTTGCCTGCATACATAAATCCCTGATCCTTGATAATCATGCGAAACAGTTCACGTGCAAATGGTTCATTTCTGATTGCTCCATTTTTCGCTTCATATTTTCGGATTTGCTGATCTTCTATTTTGGTCCATCTGGGATCATCAATAAGGCTCAAAAATTCGGGATCGTACAAGGCCGATAAAGTGGAGTCATTAGTTAATGCCAGGTTCAAAAAGAAAAAGGAAGTGTCACGCATGCTGGATGTATACAGCAATGCTGTTGTGGAAGCTAATTTATATGAAACTTCGGGTGTCGGATTTTGGGCCATGGCCATGCCATACTGGGCCAAAGCAGGCATGAGTAAACCTTCTCTTTTCAAGCTGTCGCCAATAGCTATACTGTTTTGGGCTTCGGCAATGAATACCGAGCAAATGGTTAAGGTAAGAATGATTAATCGCTTCATGAGTGTTTGATTTTTGATACTGGACAAGTATAAAATCAATTAGCTCGCGAAATCAGAAAAGTCGGTCAACTACAGGTTTAGAAGTGGATTTGACGGGTAATCATATTACCAAATAACTTCATCCACATATTCTTTGTCGTGGTAATCCAGGAAATCGCGGACCTTCTGTATCTCAAAAGTCAGCGTATTAATTTCCCAAATGGCTGAATCCTCATGCCATGGATCCGTTAGAAATTCTGCTCTCATTTGATCTTTTTCACGAATTGCATAAATCCACCGAGGCCCATCATCAAATCTCTTTGATTTCCTTGGGGTCCAATTGGTTAAATGATCTCCTCCAATTAATGCATAAGCTTCATCATCAGCAACCAAACCACAGGTAGGGTCTCCGTAAAAATGATATTCAAGCAAAACCTGACCCGTTTTATAATTAACTAAAAAAGCCGATTCATACTGAAATTTCAGCTGAAGGTTTTCGATTACAAAAAGAGGTCTAAAGTCTTTCATTTGAGATCTTCTCTTGATTTTAGCTTGACCATGATGTCCTTCATGCTTATTCTTTGTTCTACATAGGAGTCGGCTATTGGTTTAATAACTTCCCTTGCTCTAAAGGCCCCAACTCTGGTGTTGAAAACTATAGTTGGTAATATCAATGAATATGACCCTTCTATTACCAACACTCCATGACCAAAAAGCGGGTGCCTAGAATTCCCATTAACTATTAAATTAGTTACTTTCATCCTATTGAGTTTAAAACTGTGGACTTCTCCACCCGTTTCAACTTGTATAGAATCATCTTCCAATTTCAGTTCGCTATCAAGGAATAGTGTTCCAATGACATTTGTGTATTGCTGGATTTTGATCAAGAGTCTTATGGTAAGGACCGCCAATAAAATAGATCCAATAAGGACTGTGATATACAAAAACTTCCACCAGCTATCAATTGTCCATGTGGAACTTTTAAGCAATGGTAAAATCAAAAGACTGAGCAATAGAAATTCAACAACCAGATAAAAGGTGATATAACTGGTTTGCCGGATTCTGAAACTTCGTAATTTTTGAAGATCGATTGTAAACTGCTGCATCTAACCGTTTAGTTTGTTATGCTTGACATCTAACATCCAGCTTCCATCTATCTAATACTGCGTTTTATAAATCAATACCGCTATCGCTAAGAAAATTACCGCCACGGAAACGATGTAAAGCACATTTAGGAAAATCAATCGCAACCAGGTAGAGAACCATTTCTTGTCAAACACCCGTTTCAGCGCCACCAGCAAATAAACTTCTACGATTAACCCGCACGCTATCAGCATCCATTGGTTGACCCCATACATGGCTTGAGAAAAATAAGAGGTTATAAAAATGTAGACGGTAAACAGCAGCAGTACAAATGCATGAAAGTGCACCGAAAAAATGAAAGAGGAGAGGTAATAGCGACCCTTTTGCCGGAAAAGAAAATAGGTGAAAAAGGCAAATAGTGGCAACAGGAAGAAAAAGAGCCTTGGCATCCAAATGTCGAAATACGCATCGAAGAAAGCTGCATCCAGATTTTCTCCATCCAACTGAATGGGATCTTTGCTGCTGCTCAGCATCAGGAAGAAGAAAATACTGATGAAGATATACATCCGCAATGGTGGAATATACCGCACCCGTCTACCGTCCAGGTATTCACTCGTTAAAAATCCCGGATTGACAAGTAGGGGCTTGACACTTCGAATGATTTTGGAGTCGAACGTGAAGTAATCACCCAGGAAATCAATGAAGAACTCTTTGAAATAAATGACTCGTTCTTTGTGTTCCTGTCCACAATTAGGGCAGAAATGATGCGTGGTTTCAAGGTGAAAGCCACAATTCTTGCATATTTTAGCAGTAGAGTCGTTCACAACGATAAGATTCAAAACGAAAATAAGAGGTTGCAGCGTAAATGAAAACTTTTTGCATCATATGCATCTGTTTTGTTGCTTTTAGCTTCCGCGCTTCTGCACAGAAGATCGTGGTGGACTCCTCTTTTGCCAATGCCTACAAAAAATCGAGTACTGAAACTCTCGCCAAACCCGCGGCAGAAAAACAAGAATCAGAATCTTTTGGTGATCTGGTAGGCAAAATAGGTGAAGGCATCTGGCAGCGCCTCAAATACCGCCTCAACCTGGAAGAAGTAAAAGAAGGACTGGAAGCCAAAAAAGAGAAATTTGCTGGAAAACCGGAGGATGAAGATGAATCAGGTTCTAAAGGTGGATAGACTTAGTTGTTTTACACCTTATGAAAATCACTGATCTTATTTAAGTAAACGTGAGTTTCGCCTTGTGCTGCCGGATCAAACATAGGATCAAAGTCCGCATCAAAGACTATTTCATCAGTATTGTATTCATGTATTTGATGTACGTACGTATTGAACGTGTCATCAAATCCTTTGAGAATTATTAAAAACTCAGCTCTTTCCTTACCAAGCTCCAAGACTCCCTTGCCGTAAATAGGGCTATTTTGATCAATCGGATGAACAATGGTCCATGGCAGTGGAAATAAACTGATGAAGTTAATTTCCAGATCCAAAGAAATGTAGCGACGCTTTTGCTCACGCCCTTCTTGCTGAAGGAATGAATACATTAGACGAGCTTCCATGTCTATCAACTGACTATCTCGCATATTGGCAATTCGAAACTTCAGTCCTTTGATCTCCTTATAAGGACTCACTAAAATTTTATTGCTGAACAGAATCTTAGAACGTGCTTTAGAAAATCGGCCGTACATAACACCTGTTGCAAAAGCAAAACCCAACACGCCTATCATGGACTCAAAAGCAGCTACAAAACTTGATGCAGGTCCAACCGGACTGATTCGACCAAAACCAACAGTGGTCAACGTCTGAGTAGAAAAGAAGAAACAATGTGTAAACTCATTGTACGAGTTGTCATTGTACTCCGTCAAATACTCCACTCCAATCAGAAAATAGATGGTCCCGAAAAACAAATTGACCAGGATATAGCTCAATGTCACAAAGGCGAAAAATCTCGTCCACGACATTTTGATCAGCCAGTTGTAAAAGGAGAAGCCTTTCAGGCCTACTCCACGCTTCACCACATTGAACTGACCGTTCTTACTGATAAAACGATCTGTAGATAACCGTCTGGTACCCAGACCCAATTCACGGAATTTCTCTGTGAGGTTATTTGTCTTTTTGCTTACAGCCAAGATTGGTTTTTATCGATGAAATTAGCTAATCTTATCCACAAATCTCATAACTCGTACATCGACCATATGAATAAGTTAAGTGTTATGATTTGTGCCGCTTTCGTTTCTCTTTTCTCCATTTGTGAGATATCTGCCGATAGACAAGCATTATTTGTCGAAATGGTCATGCATTTCAAACACCTGTACAGGTAATTTTAGTTGAAACAATTCGAATAATACAATTCTAACTAAGATTAGACATATTTTAATTGGCAACGTGCCCAAACACTTTACCCCAAAAGAAACAGCAAGAGTACTTGCGATCAATTCTTTCGGTTTTGTGATTGTATTGGTGTGCCTGGTTTACTCATCAGTATTCTATCATATCGGCAAAATCAGTGCGAGCATCATTACTTTTTCGATAGTGCTGGTTTGCTTGTTGCCTATCGGGCTGAACTACGCTAAGAAATATGATTTTGCGAGACGACTCTATGTATTCTTCTCACCTATACTGATCCTTTATTACAGTTTATTAATTGGTGAAGAATATGGGGTAAGCTATTTCTTCATTGTCGTTTATGCTTTTCCGTTCATCTTCTTAAAACCTACAGAACGAGGATTAGCGTTAGCATTTTTCATCTACAATTGTGCGTGCCTTGTCATTCACCATTTTGTTCCTTTACCATTTATTGAGCCTCTGGTATTGACAGGAGCACTGGCCATCACAGTAAAAGTGACTGTATTTACGATGGTCATCTTTTTTGCCTTTGTGCTGTTCTATGCCTTTTATCAAACCATTATTAAAAATGAGCAGCGTTTGATCCAGACCAATCTGGAAATAGAAAAAGCACATCAGATTAAACAAGAGTTCCTGGCGACAATGAGTCATGAGTTACGTACGCCGTTAAATGCCGTAGTAACCATTACGTCACTGTTGGACGAAAACCCGGAGCATAAGGACAAACTCACATTCCTCAAATTACTTAAGCACTCTTCACATAACTTATTATCGATAGTTAACGACATTTTGGACTTCAGTAAGCTGGAAGCCAATAAAATGAAGCTTGAGTTCAGTACACTGGACATTCGTGATACTCTGAGAAAAATCGTGGACACTTATTCCAGCATGGCTGATGAAAAAGGTTTGAACCTAGTGATTGATGTAGATAATGAGGTTGGGAAAACCTATAAGTTTGATGAAATCAAGCTTGGACAAATCATTGGTAACCTGATTTCTAATGCTATTAAATATACCTCGACCGGTGAAGTTCGTGTACATGTAGAAAAATTCAAGAGCACTGGTCTTTTTGATGAGCTCTATTTTGCCGTAAGCGATACTGGAAGTGGAATATCTGCAGAGGATCTTAGCAGTATTTTCGAAAGTTTCACTCAGATCAAATCCGTTTTGACTCGAAATACTGGCGGTACCGGGTTGGGTCTGGCGATTGTCAAACGCCTTTTGCAGCTGTATGGAAGTGATATTGGCGTTGAAAGCGAATTGAATAAAGGCAGCAAGTTCTACTTTTCACTCAACTTGAAGTGTAGCAACAAAATTAACCTTCCTGAAAACAAGCAGTTCAAAATCACCGATAATAAGAAAATCTTATTGGTGGAAGACAATGCCGTCAATGCTATGGTGGCGCAAAAGCTACTTCAAAATTGGGGATTGAATATTGAAACGGCAGCCAATGGCCAAATTGCAGTTGAGGCATGTCAAAACGAAAAGTTTGATGTGATCTTAATGGACTTACACATGCCCGTCATGGACGGATTCACTGCTACTAAAACCATCAGAGAATATAGCGGACCTAATAAATTTGCCCCAATATTCGCCCTTACTGCTGATGTAATGGGTGAAAACAACCAGGAATACAACAAGTATTTTGATGGATTCATTACCAAACCTATCCAGCAAGAGAAATTACAAGCAGCATTGATGAGCCGCCTTTCGGGTTAATATTTTCGCGCATACCATTTTCTTCATTTCTTTTTAGTATTTGCATGATATCTTTAGCGCAACTATCAGCATTATGGCTAAAAAATTCTCAATCGGTTCCGTAAGACAAATCACTAGAGAAACTTTTCTAATGATCATTGGTGTGCTTTGCGCGACCTTCGGTTTGGAGAGTTTCCTCTTACCAAATGATGTACTGGATGGTGGAGTTACCGGTATTTCCTTGTTGCTTGCTTTGGTAACACAGGGAAGGCCTTCCGTTTTCATCTTTTTAATCAATATCCCTTTTTTGATCTTAGGCTGGTTTCAGATTGGGAGAACATTTGCCATCAAAAGCTTTCTGACCATTTCACTTTTGGCAATTGTCATTTACAACTTCCATTTTCCAGTAATAACTGATGATGCACTTTTAGTGGCTGTTTTTGGTGGTTTCTTCCTTGGCTTGGGAATTGGCTTTTCCATCAGAGGTGGAGCGATCATCGATGGAACGGAAGTACTTGCCATTTATCTGGGTAAAAAGACCGGTTTTTCCGTTGGTGAACTGATTTTGATTTTCAACATTATCATTTTCTCCGTAGCAGCATACTTGCTGTCAATCGAAACCGCATTGTATTCCATCATCACTTACTTTGCCGCATCCAGAACGGTAGATTTTGTGCTTGAGGGTTTTGATGAATACATCGGAGTGACCATCATATCGGATTCGCACAAGGAGATTCGTGAGATGATTCTGACCACCCTACGAAGAGGCGCGACTATTTATCATGGAAGCAAAGGATTCAGTGAAATGCAGCAAAATGAATCAAACACGAACATCATTTATACAGTGATAACTCGTCTGGAGCTCACTCGTCTGGAAACAGAGATTCATAAAATTGATCCAAGTGCATTCCTTGTCATGTCCAAAGTAAAGGACATCCGAGGTGGGATGATCAAAAAGCTCCCTCTGAAAAAGCTGAAGAAGAAATAGCATTTTGAGATACTATCATGCACAAATGAGGCCATTCTGTTCTCAACAATTGACATAAATTGGGTGCATGAAAACATGCATTACCCTCATTTGCTCGCTACTAATTATCTCCGTATCGGCGCAACTGCCCAGATTAGAAGTACAAGCCAATCAGTTTGTGAATGACAAAGGTGAAACCATCATTTTGCGAGGTTACAATACCAGCGATCCTGCAAAATTGAATGAACAGGGACATTGGAATAATTCATACTTTGATGAGATCAGCAAATGGGGTGCAAATGTCGTTCGCTTTCCTGTGCATCCTCCCAACTGGAGAAAACTAGGCACTAAGGCTTATTTGAACTTATTGGATGAAGGCATAAAAATGGCCGCCGAAAGAAACCTGTATGTGATTATTGATTGGCATAGCATTGGCAACTTACTGTCAGACCAATTCTACAAAGAATCATACATCACCAGCAGAAGTGAAACTCTCTCCTTTTGGAAAACAATAGCCAAGAGATACGGAAACAATCCTGTGGTCGCTTTTTATGAATTATTCAACGAACCGACTACCAAAGGTGGAGAATTAGGTTCTGCAAATTGGACCGATTGGAAATCATTTAATGAAGAGGTGATTCAGCTCATTCAATCAAAAGGAGGCAAGGGCATAAGTTTAGTAGCAGGACACAATTGGGCATATGACTTGTCAGAGGCCTATGAAAACCCAATAGATCTGGAAAATGTAGCCTATGTAAGTCATCCATATCCACAAAAGCGACCAAAACCATGGGAAGACCAGTGGACCGCTGATTGGGGAAAAATGAAAGAAAAAGCTCCTGTAATACTTACTGAGATAGGATTTGCAGGCGAAGAAGAAAAAGGCGCACATGTTCCTGTGATTAGTGATGAGTCGTATGGTAGGTCAATCACTGAATATTGCAACGATAAAGAAATCAGCTATGTCGTTTGGGTATTTGATGCAGAATGGGCTCCAGGTCTTTTTAGCAACTGGAACTATGAGCCAACAAGACATGGTGTGTTTTTCAAACAAGAAATGACTCAGTGATTTCCTTCAAGCCATTTCTTGAAATCAGCTACTTTCTCCCGACTAACAATGATTTCTTTGTCCAAATCCGTGTCCGTTTGAATTTTCAAACGGCTATTTGAATACACCAAAACGTCCTTTACTGAGGCTATTCGTAAAAGGAACGTCCGATTAACTCTGAAAAACTGCTTGAGGTCGAGCAATTGCTCCAGGTCTTCAAGTTTGTAATCGATAATGTACTTTTTGCCTTCATTGTTCATCAGGTAAACCGTACGGCCATCTGCATAAAACAATTGAATTTGATTAATTTCTAATGTTTGGATGTGCTGTCCCTGCTTCACCATGAAGCGATCTTTATACGATGGATTGGCAATCTGCTGAATAACTCCACTGACATTCGGAGCGTCAGACCACTGTTTCATATCCTGAAACTTCTTCAGCGATCGGGACAACTCCGTAAAAGTGACCGGCTTTAATAAGTAATCAATACTGTGATGTTTGAAAGCATCCAATGCATATTCATCAAAAGCGGTGGTGAAAATGATCGGAAGACGCACATTCACCTGACTAAAAATTTCAAAACTTAGCCCATCAGAAAGCTGAATATCCAGAAATAGCAAGTCTGGCCATTCCTGATTGGATTGGAACCAGGCCACTGAATCGGATACGCTTTTTAGTCGATCCATAATTTCAATATCCGGATCATACTTGAGTAAGTATCGTTCCAGTTTCTCAATAGCTGGTTGTTCATCTTCAATAAGCAATACTTTCATTAGGCCAGGGTGAGTTTAGGGATAGAAATGATCAAACCTTCCGAAGTGTGTTTCAACTTCATTTTACTATCTGTGTATAATGTATAAGTCGAGTATAGTTGATTAAAAATAGCTTCTGTGGTTTCTGGTTTCACCAGGCGTTCGATCATACTTGCTTTAATTTCCAAAACCTCCTCTGATTCGCTGATATGAACATCAATAATATTGGATTGATGAACTACTGCCGCTCGGAAAATCATCTCCAATGATTTGACCAATACACCGGGAACCACAACAAAACTGCTCTTTATATCATAGCGTACGATCAATTCTCTATTCGGCAAACTGTTCAGCAATGTGACAAACTGCTCCAAAGCATCTACTTCGGCTTTGATAGAAACTAATTCTTGCTTCTTTGACAACACGTATCGGTATACCACCGCCAACTGATCGAGAAACTCCTCAGCTTTATCCACATCTTGTTTCGCCAATATGATAAGTTGCTCCAAACTTTCGAAAAGCAATTCCGGATTCACACCTTGTTTAAACTCTACAAAATCACGCTGCACATTGGATTTCAATTCCTCCTCTTGACTTAAATAAGATTCATGCGTCTTTTTCAATAAATCATGACTGATAAATAAGACCAAATAGATCCAGGTTATCATCAAAAAGATGGCATTGAAAATGGTCATTTCGGTGATGATTGGACTAAAACCCAGGACCCATTCGAAATACAAGTACATGGAACCAGAAACAACCACTATGGTAGTCGCTGATGAGATTAAAGCCGGTATCACAATGCCCCAGAAAGTGGGTGATAAGTGGCCCAACTTAGAAATCATCAAAATGGAAAACCGGGAAGATTCTTGAATCAAATAGGCCAATCCTATGCAGAAATATAGTTCTTGCCCCAAAAACTGCTGTTCCAAAGCCATCACATTGTTGTTGACCAACAAAATGAGCAGATATACGATCGCTCCGCTAAACAAAGGGCTAAGAATTCTGAATAAGGGCCGATGTACGAATAGTTGATTCATAATACCGGCAGTTTTACGTAGAACTCTTCAGACTCTATCACCTGAATCGAGCGATTTCCCAAAAGTTGATAACGTTCTCGAATATTGTCCAGACCAACACGGAATGATTCCACCTGATTAGGCTTCTTGGTGATGTTATTAGTTACCATCCACCACTTGCCTTCTCGTGTGATTTTGATTGATAGCGGATTCTGCTCATTGATCAAATTATGCTTCAGCGCATTCTCAATCAATAATTGAAGTGTCAAAGGAGGCATCATGATATCACGAATTGCAGTCTCCTCCTCTACATCAATAGTCAAATGACCACCAAATCGAACAAGTAACAGTTCCAGATTGGCTTTAACGAATGACCACTCTTCGTCAAAAGTCACCAGCTTCTTCTCATAAGAAGGCAATGTGTATTGATAAACGCTTGCCAGATTTCGAATGTACTTTTCAGCCACTGCTAAATCCCGATGCAATAGCGAAGAAATCGTATTAAGGCTATTGAATAAGAAATGCGGAGTAAGCTGCGCCTTCAGTGCGGTAAGTTGTAAGTCTATTTGCTTTGTTTCCAACTTCACGGAATCCAACGTACTTTGCTGCAATTGATACACACTTCTGATCAACAAGCTTATTACCGAATAGACTAAAACAAGCACAAAAACTGCAACCGCAAGCTTGAAGTAAATATCCCAGGAAATAAATCCAGTCAAGGTCACTCCATACAAATAGACATAGAGTGCTGAAATCCCATAAACCAGTACCCCATTGACTACAATCGTCAGCAAAAGTCCAATGCCACTTTGGCGCTGAAGAGATATAACCTTACTGATCAAATTCGAAGCAAACCCCAGCAAATAGGCGATGCAAATCCCCACGAAACCGGCACCAAGAATCACATGACTGTAGTCATTCCACAATTCTGGTTCGTTGTAAAACAGGAAAGTGAAGAGCATAATGCCTATCACTCCTCCTGACACAAAATAGGTTAGGTGTTTGGTCAACGTTTGGTTAGTATATACAAGGAAAGTTTTCATAGTCCACCGGGATACAAGTTACCACAGTGGACTGAAACTATTTAGTAGTCCAAAGCTTTCATCGCTTTACCATAATAGGTATCAGAAGAAATGTTCTTCGCGGCAGCTCGGTAAGCATCTTTTACTTCGTCATCCATATCATTTACCTGATCTGAAAGAGCTACCAAAGATTCTGTGAAATAGTGATCCGAGTTAATATCTGATACTGCTCTCAACAGTGCCATTACCTGACTTTTGGATAAATCTTTTCTAGAAGCTGATTTGATAATTTCTGTTGCGTAGTGAGCGGAGTTTATAGAACCTATAGCCAATGCAACCTCATCCATC
>CAXEKM010000123.1:0-5257 GCA_963996645.1 uncultured Marinoscillum sp. | reverse complement strand
AGCACATTAATATTTTTGTACTCATTGATTTTAAGAGAATCCCTATCCAAAGTTTTTGCAACCAGTTTGCCTTTTCGAGTGATGTAAGTTCGTTGTGCTTTGGCTGGACAGGTAAAGAGTACCAGCAAAATGAGGATGCCTTGAAAGAGAATAATTGGTTTCATAACAGTTTCGTTCTGACTTTATAAATCGTACTACAAAACCGATATCCTGTTTTAATATATCGTGGTTATGATTTATGGAATTTTTTTGATGAAAAAGATTCTGCCCTTCCCAGGTCAACAGACATTGCATCCTTTTTTAAATCATAAACACAATCCTATTGAATTAGTTAAATACATAACCCATCTGAACAAAGATTGCGTGATTATGTGCTTTGATGTCATCATTAAAATGTCGTTCTGCAAACGCATCTCTGAAGCCATAGCTGAAAATGAAACGCAAACGAATTTCATTGTTATTTGTAGTTGGGAAGAGAATTCCCGGACCAGTCATCAATCCCAAATCAATCCTTTTAAAGTTGTCCATTGCATTACTCTTTACATCCGACAAAGTCAAACCGGCTGATACGAGGGTACTCTGGGTCAGACCCGCCAAAAAAGTAAATGCTATTTGGCTCCCTGAAGTGTACTCCAGATATCCCCACAAGTCAATATAGGACAGCCTATAACGTCCTTGGTCAGCAAAGCTAACACTGTCAAACTCTGCCCCTCGCTGTAGAAAACCTAAAGCTGCATGGGCGGAGAGTTTAGATGTAACAGAATAGCCCCAATCCCCGCCAAATCCGTATGCTGGAATGTAATGATAGTTGTAGTTTTCATTTTTACCTGATGAGCGACCAGTCAGAATGGATGATGCCCCTACAAAAAAATCAACACTAAATTCCGGTTTCTTCTTTTCCTCGTTGATTACATCAGAAGATACGGCTGACTTGTGTTTGACAACGGTTTCATTAGTAGTTTTCGTCCCAGTGGTTGAGGTGTTCACTTCTTGTGAGTAAGCCAAAACATCAACACATAAATAACAAAGTGCAAAAAGATAAATTTTGCGACTGCAAACAATTTTCCAACTTGTCAATCTCAAATACTTTATTTCATTGTTTGAATCAGATCATCCACATTTGCTTCAAGCATCCTCCTGTACTCACGAGTGTACCAGTTTATAGCATCTTCTTTATCATTGGTAAGGTTGGTGGATTTAGAAAATGCTTCAAATGCATTATATCGTGCCGCCGCGAACATAAATGCAGCCCCAATACGTTCTTTCGATTCCGTCTTTGTGAATTCATTTGCCAGATCAATAAATCTGTCAGCCATGTCCGCACGGGAAATCTTTTGATCAACATCTTTCATTGCTTAAATGATTAATGATCTAGAAGTGACCTTATTCTTTCAACATTCTCAGGTAATTGACAATTAACCATCGGTCTTCGGGATCGACGATCTTTTTTTCAAAACTTGGCATATCTCCTCTGCCTTTCGTCATTTTGTAAAATAACGTACCATCTGACTGTGTTTGAAATTCCTCCGATGAAAAATCTCCCATGTCTCCTTTCAACTCTTTCGCCTTGGGTCCGTCACCATACCCTTCTTTACCATGACAGGACTGACAGTATTTAGAAAAAAAAGATTTACCCAGGGCAATATTTTCTTTGTCCAGGACATCAGTCGGATTTTTCATCTTTTTTGCTGAATCAGGTACTTCCCAGTCCGTGGACTGATCCGGTTGTATGAATGAGTAAAGAGCTAAAAGCATGGTAGCAAGTATTAATAATGACAGTTGTTTCATGATTCGACCTTTTTAGATTTTGAAATTCTATATAAGTTAAATGTGAGTAATAAAAGAGGTATCCAAACACCCAGTATAATTAAATTGGGAAAGATCAAAAGATAGAGTGGAACCTTGTTTGGTGGAGACCACATGGTCCTCTTATCAAAAGTTGACTCATCCTCAATTGGTATTCCAATGGGTGCACTAACACTTGCTTTGACCGTCCCATAAACATCACTTTCCTTTAATACCACTTCAAAAGTCAGGTTTCCATTTAGGCTAGGCATACGTTCTTCCAGTGGTACAAGAATGGTCCCCTTTTCATCAGTTTCGTAATTATCCTGACCAATTACCAACGATCCGTAGAGTCTTTTAAGGCCTACTTGAAGGAACTCCCCTTGAAGATAATCGCCTTTTTCATCCGTCAGGGTTGCAGATATATTGTAAACGCTATCGATCATGATAATTTTTATTAATAGGTTGGCCTCTGAAAAGCTTATGGTCTTATCCGCATCTCTGAATCTTTCATCATCCTCAATGGCTACCGTGTAACTGTATACCCCTGTCGTATCGAATGTCTTAATTACATCTTCCATAAGAAATTTCGCCATGCCATCCGAATTTGTGATTACTTGTCCCAGGCTAACGAGTGAGTCCTCATTTACCCGACGATAAACGCTAAGAGTAAGATCGTTTGCTGGCTCAAACCCGTCTTCACCTTTATACTTTACTGAAATATTGATGTAAGATTGATCATTCATCACTTTAACTCGTTCCAACGATATTCTTGCTCTGTATTTTTCATCCTTTGAAGAGGCTGAGAGAGCTGAAACCAACAGACAGGATACAAAAAACAAGGGCAAATATTTTATTATATATCTCATGGCTTTGTAGTTGTGTGAGCTTCCAATCCTCTCTCTTCTGCCGTTTCATGGATCGGCACAATAGGTAAATACCTCACTAGAAGGGTGATAATCAGCAACGCCATTGCAAGTGTGGCAGAAGTAATCGACCATTCCATCCATGTAGGAAAATAGTGCCGCCATGACTCAGGAACACCTTCTATTGGAAGGAAGGGATGGCTTAACGTTGGGATAACTATGATGTATCGTTTCCACCAGGCACCTGCTACAACGGCAAGTGATACTATAAAGAGAGGCAATGGCTTTCTTCCCGCCGGGAATAGAAGCAAAACAACAGGAAGGACAAGTCCACCGACAATTGCCGACCAAAATAGGACCGAATACTGCCCTGAAAACAGGCTATGCAGATGGATGGCTTCTTCTTCTGTAGATTTATAGAAAGGCATCAGGTATTCATTAATATTAAAATAGATGTAGATAAGGCACAGCAAAACCAGAATTTTGCCCATTTTGTCAAAATGTTCATCGGTTATATAATTTTCCAATTCATACGCTTTACGTAGAACAAACATAACAGCTATCACAGCTCCAGCTCCAGCTACGAATGCCCCGGCAATAAAATAAGGTCCAAAATTAGTACTGTCCCATCCCGGACGATAGGTCGTTTCAAACAGCCAAGCGGTCACTGTATGAATAGCAAAAGCAACCGGTACAATCAAGACCGAAAGGACCTTAATTGACCTACCATATATACGATGCTGCTGACTAGTGCCTGTCCAGTTCAACGATAGCCTGCTATACCATTCCCTGACTTTACCACTTCCTGCATATCGTTCTTTTAGTATAGAGAAATCTGGTAACAACGGATAGTATAGCAGTAAAATGCTAATGAAAAGGTACGTAGTGATTACAATGACGTCCCAGATAATTGGAGACTGAAGCCTTCCATGTAAAAACAGGTTCAACATACGGTCCGGTCGTCCCATATCAATGATAATGGTCAATCCGGCCATGATAATCGCTGCTACAGCAATGATTTCGGCAATCCTGGTAAGCGGTGTACTCCATTGAACTCCGGACAGCCGTAAAATAGCGGTGACCAGAGATCCAACCAGACTAATAGCCACAAAGAATACAAAATTGGAGATATATACACCCCAGAGAGCATAATCTCTCATCCCAGTTATTATCAGACCATTCCTTAACTGCTGGATGTAAGAATATAAACCAACCAATATTACCAATACAAGCGCTATCATCCATACTTTTCCCTTCCACCCAAATTTTTTGGGCGTCAGATCTTCAACTAACTGGTCATACGACTGCATCATGGTTTTTCTGTTTTATCTACTGATTTAAACTCAGTATAATTCTCAAGGCCTTCTTCAAAATCAACTACTCTATTGGATGGAGGTAGATAATAGACACTTGGTTCTGTTCCCAGGCTTTCCATAAGCCGATATCCTGCCCTGTCTTTTAGCAGCTTACTCAATTTGAAAGATTGTCCACTTCCATTTGTCACGGCATCCTCGTACATATCTCCAAAGCTGAATACGTCATTGGGACAGGCACTAACACAATGCGGTAGTTCCCCTTTGTCAATCATATGCGGGCAAAAGTCACACTTATCAACCGTACCTTTTTGAGCCGGTACGCCAGCATGGTCAGGGCTGTAATCCGTATTTTCGGCAGTTTCTCCCTGCCAAGGGTCCGACCAATTAAATATTCTTACCGAATAGGGGCATGCCGCCATGCAGAACCGGCATCCTATGCACCTGTTGTTATCGATCAGGACGATCCCATCACGTCTCTTGAAAGTGGCATCTACAGGGCAAACTTTCACGCAAGGTGGCTGGTCACAGTGCTGACACAAGGTAGGTTGCCAGTAAGGTGCGGTCTTCTCCGTCTCCTGCATTTTATAGATCTTAATCCATGCATTTTCGCCTGTGATATAATGGTTTTTATTGCATGAACTTTGGCATTTCCGGGCATTTCTGCATTTGGCAAGGTCTACTACCATGACGAATTTGCGGTTCGGAAATCCTTCCCTGGGGTTGTAATCCGTCTTTTTGTCCGGCACTGCTTCTACCTCAGAAGCGGGAACCTGCATTAATGTTCCTTCAGGTGACATTAATTCCACGGTAGCTACTTCAGAAGTGCTTTCCTTGGCATTACTTCGAAAGATCTTCATGAATGCCAGACTGCCAACGGCGGCCATAGCACCAATTTTTACTCCTTTATCAAGGAAACCACGCCTCGTTTTATTATCCTGATTCTTATCCATCGATGCTTTGATTATCCTTTATCCTTGAATTTTAGCCAACTCAACAAGGATTTGTTTGACATTTTTGAGCTAATGACCTTAGCCTCTTTCAGAGTGCTTTTTTTAACCCTGACCACTCCTCCGGCGGATGTGAGCATAGTGGTATATTCATCGTCCTCCTTATCCTGAGTCTCTTTTTTCTCCTGGTTGCCTGCCAGTAGTGGTGTCTGTGTCACAGGAAGGAAGGGAAGCATCAGACCAGTGCCAAGAAATCCTCTTCTGGAAACTCTATTGTATTTTTTATCGCTGGTAGCCATGAGGTATCTTATTCTTTTCAAAAGTTCCAAAGCCTGTTGATATT
>CAXEKM010000122.1:0-3587 GCA_963996645.1 uncultured Marinoscillum sp. | reverse complement strand
GAAGGGCTTTTTTTGTGATTTCAGTTTTAAAATTTTAAGTACTGACTTATTAATTGATTAGAGTGCTATGTGTAATAAAAGCTTTAATTAAGTAGGTGTAACTATATGTAAAACAGTGTGTTAAATAAAATTTATTATATTTACATAAATCAACGCGCCTATCATATGTTGAAAATTACACGCCCGAACCTATTATCACTTGTCCTTTGGATGAGTATCACTCCTCTGTTTTTGATTGCTAATGGCAGCGCCGACAAAGCAAAATTTGAGGAACTATCCGATCAGTTGAATGAAGCCATCGACTCAAGAAACTTCCAGGAGGCCAGAACTACTATGGAAGAGTTGATGCCTTTAATGAAGGAAATTCTCAAAGAAAATAAAAAGCAACTTACTGAACTCAAGAAGGCGGATACTCCGGAGGAGGATCCCGAGCAGTATGAAACGAAGCTCAATAGAAAAACAGAATTATATGATACTTTCAAGAAGTTAGTGGAAGTCTCTCCAGCTGCCCTGCGAGGCAAATCACAGTTGATCAAAGAAGGTATTACTGAGTTTGTCAACTTGATGTAAGATATTATTCGTTTACTGATAATTACTCATAACCCCTTTTCACTGGTTGATTAGGGGTTTTTTCTTTTCTATTAAGTTCATTCCGTTAGTTTTTATGAGTTTTGCCTTACAAGATTAGGCAAATGAAAAAAATACTTGCGATTGTCATAACCAGCGTGGCATGCTTAGCGCTTTATGCCCAAACCTATACGTACGAGGAAGTACTGGCCCTAGAAAAGAAAGTTGAGGGTCGAGAAAACTCGGACTGGGCTATGCAGCAACCCTACGTAATCATGCTCAGTATTGATGGTTTCCGATATGATTATGCAGAGCGATATGGAGCTTCGAATATCCAATCGATAATTGAGTCAGGAGTTTCGACCAGGCGAATGATTCCTTCATTTCCCAGCAAGACTTTCCCCAATCATTACGCCATAGTCACTGGGATGTATCCAGGTAATAATGGATTAGTCAGTAACGAATTTTACAGCAGAGAAAAGGATTACTGGTATAACATCAGAGACAAGATAGCAGTGACGGATGCCTCCTGGTATTCAGGTGTACCTATCTGGGTGCTTGCTGAGCAACATCAGTTGCTATCCGCTAACTTTTTTTGGGTAGGATCAGAGGCGCCAATCGAAGGGATCTATTCCACCTATTCCTATCCATACACCAGTCGAGTTGCTAATGAGCATCGTGTTGATCGAATTGTCGAGTGGTTGGATTTTCCTGAAAAAGAAAGACCACACCTAATATTAGGGTATTTTTCGCTGGTTGATGATGCGGGTCATCGATATGGTCCAGATCATGAAAATACTAAGGAAGCTGTTCTTGAAATAGATCGAGTGATTGGTAAGCTATTGAAAGGTGTTGAAGCTTCAGGGTTGCCTGTAAATATTGTCCTGGTTTCTGATCATGGAATGGTGAATATTAATCGTGGTATTGTTTTGCCAGAAGTAGTCGATTTGGATGATGCGAAAGTCGCATACAGCTTTCCGCCAATGATTTATCAGTCGGATTCAATAAAGCTCGAAAAACTATACAATGAACTTTTAGAAGTTGAACATATAGATGTTTACAAAGCAGCTGCAGTTCCGGATTACTTGACCTTTGAGAATGAAGATTGCATTGGTGACTTAATTCTCATTTCTAAAGCACCTACCGTGATTGTAGAAAAGCCCAGAATGATTTCTGGTGGGACTCATGGATTCAATCCTTTAGATCACCAGGAGATGGGAGCAATATTCTACGCTAGCGGTCCATCATTTAAAGAAGGTGTTGAGATATCTCCTTTTCAAAACATTCATATCTATCCGCTTTTAGCTGAGATATTAGGATTGAAGTATTCACATGAGATTGATGGGAAATCGGCCGTTTTAGGCGGCATACTGCGAAAATAGAGCGATTTTAAAGTTGGCATGCTTTTAGATAAGTATGCTATCATGTTACATCTTTTAGATTTGTTTCTTACGGTATTTCATAGTGCATTTGTACTATTCATTGTTTTTGGGTGGTTGCTCCCAAAATTCAGAAAATACCATGTTACAGCTATTTTATTGACTTTGGTGGCTTGGTTATTACTAGGCCTATACAAAGGTGTGATTGGCTATTGTCCATTAACAGACTGGCATTGGGATGTGAAAAGAGCTTTAGGAGAAACAGGAATGCCTAGCTCATTTATTGAGTATATGGTTGAAAAAATCATTGGACTCAACTTCCCAACCTTGATGGTAGATGTTGCCACAGCTACGGGTCTGATTTTTGGTATAGTCATGAGTGTATATGTCTATTCCAAGCATGTGAAAAATCATGCGAAAGAGCCACAATCATTGGTATAAGTTCCGAGATTAAATAATTGAGAATTTCAGGAACTATTTCAGAGTCCATTTATTCTTTTTGGTATAAAAAAATTCCCGATCAGCAGGAAAGTTGGAGGTGAGCATAATATGTTGTTAACTTGTAGTTGATTATAAGTCAACCTAATATATGAGTCGTCCAGAAAAACTTGAGATTCTTTATGTAGACGATGAACCAGCAAACTTGAGAAGTTTTAAATCTGCGTTCAGACGTTTGTATAAAGTGCACATTGCTGAGCATCCTACTTTGGCTATGGAAATTGTGAAGGAGAGAGATTTGAAAATTGTTGTTTCAGATCATAGAATGCCTGATTTGGTAGGAACGGACTTTTTAAAAGAAGTTCATGCTTACGATGATAAGATCAAGCGAATAATTCTGAGCGGGTTTGTTTCCAAAGAGGAACTATTGGAAGCTAACAATTCTTTTGGCTTGCATGCATACATTCCTAAACCTTGGGATTTTGAAGATGTCAATGAAACTTTCGAAAGATTGTTGTCTGAAGAGGAATCTCCTAAAATGAATTACGAATAAGTATCAATTATTGTGGAAATAGAAGCCCTTCTCTTATCGAAAAGAGAAGGGCTTTTTCATTTTGATAAAAAATGCAATTCCGTCGTCTAGCTGAAACCTGTCTCAGTAGCTCTAAATGCCGTTTTTAAGGTTGATTAAAGATTTTAAAGAATGATTTTACTTTTTGGCACGGTAATCGCTATTTAGTAATCAGGTTGGTTAATAAAATATTTAAGAATAACTTTTTAGTTAGGTTAGGTTGGTGATTAGCTCCCCTCGTTCCAGAGGGGGGCTTTCTTTTTTATAGTCAAACACAAAGCCTGAATAAAAGTTAGATAGAGCAATGAAAGCATTTGCTCAACTTCTTCAGGATTTGGAAAACACCTCCAGCACACTGAAAAAAGTAGCCGCACTCAAGTCATATTTTCAATCTGTTTCAGATACCGATAAAGTCTGGACAATTGCATTATTCACATCGAGAAGACCCAAACGAAAAGTGAATACACGGTTGTTAACAGAGTGGGCTATAGATAAAGCTAATATTGATGCATGGCTTTTTGAGGAGAGTTATTCTGTAGTAGGTGATTTGGCAGAGACTCTTTCATTGATTCTTCCATACGCTTCAAACTCTGAGGATCATTCGCTGACTTTTTGGATAGATTTTTTGCTCT
>CAXEKM010000121.1:0-8352 GCA_963996645.1 uncultured Marinoscillum sp. | reverse complement strand
ATTCTTTTATTAGTTGTCCGGTTTCCATGGTACTATGTGCTTGATTGTGAGATCAAATGTCGTATGGAGATAGGGAACAATCCAACTACAAACACACGTCATTTGCACGGCAGGATACTATTTTGATGTTTTGTGACAGAGTTGCGCTGTTAAGATGATCACTTTGTGTAAAGGCAATCTATAAAAGGGGAAATTCAGCAACATGGAAATAGACAACAACGGGTAATTTGGTTGCTAATGGTGGGGCCTTAAAGTCGTGGAGGAGGTTGAAGATAATAGGTTATGGTCTTTCATTTTTATGAAATTTAAATACCTTTAAAAGCATGAGAGTTATTGTTTTTATTGCCACCATATGTTTCTTTTTTCCTGTTATTGCTCAGGTTCAGTATGAAGGTGTAAACCTTGCGGGAGCTGAGTTTGGGGATCATACACTTCCGGGTACAGTGAATCGAGATTATGTTTACCCAACACATGAGGAGGTTGATTATTTTACCTCAAAAGGGATGAATACCTTTCGTGTTCCTTTCAAGTGGGAGCGGATGCAGAGAACTCTTAATGGAGAGTTGGACGCTGACGAGCTGTCGTACATGGATGATTTTGTGGAATACGCCACCTCAAAAGAGGCATATGTAGTTTTAGACCCACACAATTATGCCAGATGGTACGGTGAGATCATCGGAACGGATGCGGTTCCTGTTTCGGCGTTTGGAGATTTTTGGTCTCGTCTGGCGTCGCATTACAAAGACAATTCTTATGTGATATTTGGTGTAATGAATGAGCCTCATGACATGTCTACGGAACTGTGGTTAGAAGATGCCAATGTGGCTATACAGGCCATTCGTAGAGCAGGAGCTCATAACCTGTTACTAGTTCCAGGTAATGCCTGGACAGGAGGTCACTCCTGGACACATGACTGGTATGGTACACCTAATGCGGAGGTGATGCTAGGCATAGCGGATTCATTAGATAATTATGCCTATGAGATCCATCAGTATCTTGATTCTGATTACTCAGGCACTTCTCCAGAATGTATCACTCCTACGGAAGCATCGGAGAAGCTTGTAGATTTCACTAATTGGGCTAAGGAACATGGTAAAAGAGCTTTTTTAGGTGAGTTTGGTGTTGCTGACAACAGCAATTGCTACGAGGCACTGGAAGGGATGCTCGATTACATGTATGCCAACAATGATGTTTGGATGGGATGGACCTGGTGGGCTGCTGGCCCGTGGTGGTCCAATTACATGTTCTTACTAGAGCCTGGCTCTGGCGGGGAGGATAAACCTCAGATGAGCGTGTTGGAACCCTATATCAATCCTGTTTTAATTGAAAGCATTGTGCTCACAGGTGATGCTGAAATGTCCATTGGATCTCAGCAATCATTGACTGCTGAAATTGGTCCTGAAAATCATACCATCTCTACATTAACATGGTCTTCCAGTGATACGGATGTGGCCACTGTAGATGCGGAAGGTACTGTCTCGGCTGTAGCACTTGGGGCTGCCGATATCACGGCTACAGCCAGTGATGGTTCAGAAGTTGCGGCATCGTTTACCATATCAGTCATCCCTGTATTGGTGGAAAGTCTGAGTATTAGCGGAGAACCAGAGATGAATCCAGGAGATACGCAGGTTTTGACAGCTACAGCGGCACCTGACGAGGCTACTGACCCAACAGTTTCCTGGGCCTCTTCCAATACCGATATTGCTACGGTAGATGAGTTAGGAATGGTTACGGCTATTGCAGAAGGAACTGCGGAAATCATAGCTACAGCAAATGATGGTTCTGAGGTTTCTGCTTCTTTTACGGTGAACGTAGGGCCTGTTTTGGTAGAAAGTGTGGCGATAACCGGAGACACTGAAATGCAGATAGAGGAAACTCAGGTTTTGTCTGCTAGCGTTACTCCAGATGATGCAGCAGATCAATCAGTGGTATGGTCTTCTGCGAATACATCCATTGCCACTGTAGACCAAACTGGGTTGGTAACGGCCATTGCTGTAGGTACAGTGGATATAGTAGCGACAGCCAGCGATGCTTCAGGTGCTACTTCCACTTTTACGCTTACGGTCAATCCCATTTTACTGGAAAGTATCTCGATCAATGGAGTTCCTACAATGATAGTTGGAGAAACGCAGTATGTGACTGTGACAACAGCACCAGATAATGCTGCCGACGAAACCGTATCATGGTCTTCTTCTGATACCGATATTGCAACTGTAGATTATATCGGGTTTGTATCAGCTCTAGCAGAAGGGGAGGTCGTGCTCACAGCTCTTGCCAATGATGGCTCGGGAACATCAGCTACTTTTTCTCTTACCATCAATGCTGCTCCATTGCCATTGGGGGAGCAAGTGGAAAATTTATTGATATGGCCTAACCCAACTTCTGAATTGCTTTATTTGAATGTACCAGCCGAGTATGGTACTGCTAACTATAGTATTTATGATGTAAGTGGAAAGCTTATTCAAAGTAATCCCCTTAAGCAGCCGACAACTATTGATATGTCTGACTTTGAAAAAGGGGTTTATTTGATTGAGATAAAAGGAGAGAAAGACTCTACTACGAGAAGAGTTATTGTGGAATAGTCGTTGTTAAGTTGACTTCTAGGAAAAGGACTGATTAGAGTTTATTTATCAATCTTTGAATTTCTCGAAAATCTCTCCCAATGCTGGGTCTATGGCTTTCATGTAAATTGGTTTCGGTGAAGTGCCCATGTGTTAGGTGGAGATTTTGGCTGCTGAGGCGCAAACATTTACTCCGACTTGAAGAGATTAAATAGAAACCCTCCATTGGCTACAAAACCATCAGTTGGAGCCCAGATTTCCGTTTGGGTTGGGTTAGTAGCTGGTGGCTCATACATGGATTGGAATCGTGACTGCCGCGTATCAGTGAAGTTTTCAAAGTTGATGAACACGCTTAATCTTTTAAATTCTCTCATGGCCATAAAACCCATCATCCAATAATCGTCGGTTCGGGAATAATCACTTCTGTATTGGTGCGCTATGTAATATAGTTCATAACCAACTCGCCACTTTTCTTCTACCTCATACATGAGTGTTAAACCCAGATTGTGCTTTGGAGTGAGCGGTTTTTGACGATTGATATTTCCATAGTTGAGCTGTACATCGGTATAGCTGTATTGAAGGAATAAGGAGAAATCATCTAGTCCCAGTTTAGCATTGCTTTCGAAGCCCTTACTTTCAATGGGTCCATCGGCATTTTGAAAGGAGTACAAATCTGTAGATTCTTCGTTCAGCACCAGGCTGTTGGAAAGATGCGTATAAAAGAAGAGTTGATTGAACTGAATGGTTAATTCATCGCCTATGGTGCCTTTAAAATTCATGTCAAAGTTCAAGCCGCTTGATCGTTCAGCTTTTATAGAGTTCACATCTATGGCTGAGACTCCTTGAAATGATCGTACCTCACTTTCTTCATTGAAGATGGTGGGCAATTTATAGCCCAAGCCGCCGCCAATTCGAAAAGTGAAATGTTCATTGGCTTTTAGAAGTGCGGAGATTCGGGGAAGCGGAAACAAACCAAATTCCGCATTGTGATCCAATCTAAATCCACTTTCTAAGGAAAATTTGTTAGATAGATTCCAGGTGTTTTGTCCGAAGACACTTTCTGTCACATACTCATAGCTTCTGGATGTGGCTAAAGGATCCATAAAGTGATCTGTGAATAGATTGAGTCCCACAATCCAATCTGTTTTGTCTGAATTAGTTGAGTAAGTTGCTTCAGAAAAACTCCCCCATTGTTCGCCTTCAAATTGGTACGTGGGAATAGTGATCTGCCGATTGAAGTAGTTCAAACTACTACTGAAAGTAAAATTCCGATTATCATCAAAGTTGTGAGACAGGGATAATTGTGTCGAGAGCCGGTCAGAAAGGTTTTTTTCAGTAAATGTGTGATCTGTGGTGGTACCTTGATCGAGTACAATCATGTCACCGCCAGTTCGCTTTTCTGTGCTTGCATTTACGCCGACCCAAACATTGGTTTTATCCGATGGATACCAGAAGAATTTCGGATTGATACTGAAACCTCTGACCTTTGGGATGTCTGAGAAATTGTCCTCATTTGGATCATATGGTTCTTGTCTGTTTACCGATCCATAGATGGTAAGACCTGTCTTGTTATATCGTTGGGCATAAAAAGTATTGGCTGTAGTTCCTCCTGCTGTGGTCTGATTGATCATCAAACTCAACTCTGGATCATCCTCCATTGGGACTTTACTCACTAGATTGACCAGTCCCGCAATGGCTCCACCTCCATAGAGTGTAGATGCACTTCCTTTGATTACTTCTACTTGCCTCAGGTCCAGAGGAGGCACTTGCATGATGCTAAGCCCACCGGAAAAACCACCAAAGAGCGGAAATCCGTCTTTTAGCAATTGTGTATATCGACCATCCAGCCCTTGTATTCGCAAGGTTTGATTGCCACTGTTGGCAGAGGTTTGCTGCACCATGATGCCACTGCTCTCTCGGAGTAGCATGGAGATATTGGCGGAGTTCATCACTGCCTTTTCACCTAGTTCTTCCGCTGTAATGGCTTCCACACGAGTGGGAAGGTCCAGGATGGATCGACTGCTTCTTGTGGCGGAGACGATGACTGTCTCTAGTTCCTCTCCGTTGGTCAGTTCAACAACGACTGGCAAGTCACCGGAATAAGGAAGTGTGTAGCTGATAGTCTGGCTTTCATACCCAACAAAGGAGATCTTAAATACATGCGTGCCATCGGGTAAATCCGTGAAAGATGCCACACCATTGATATCTGAAATGGTACCTGTACTTGTATTATCAATGCTTACTGTGGCTCCAATTAACGGTTCCTGCGTTTCTGCATCTATGATTAAGACTGAGAAGCTGTTCTGGGCTAATAGCTGAGTGATTGAGAAAATGATTAGTACACTTGAAAGGACGAGTTTCATAGGAATGATATCGTTTACTGTTACTGGTTAGTCTGTCACTTAAAGAATTATCAAAGCTACATGATTAGGGGCTGCTTTAGGCAAGTCATAGACTTAATCAGCGGTCTTCTTACTTCTTATCCATACAGTCACCAGGATAGTGGTTGTTACCAAACCAACAATGGCAAGCAATCCATAAGTATCTCTGGTCTGCTCCAAATAAACAACTCCTTCTTCAGCAGAGAAATACCTGCCTTCAGTAGTGTACTCCAGTTTTGCTTGCTGTAGGTACATCCAAAAGAACAGGGCAGTGGCTAAGCTAATTACTACTGTTAGTATAGAGAGCGCAGATCTCATGAGCTACCGCTGAGGTTAGTAATTGTACATTTCTAAACTATCAAAGTCTTCGATTTCAGACAGCTTGAGGAGGCTTTCTAGATCAATCTTGCTCCAGGTTTCTTCAAATACCTCATCACCACCTTCTGCATCTTCGTTGGTATTCTTTTTGACGAGTTTCTTTTTGGTTGAGAAGTTGATGCTCGTTTCTGTGTTGACAATTGGTCCGTAATTGCTACTGGCGTCATATCCGATCATCTCAAAGTTGCCGTTTTGATATCTGAAGGTGTATTTCCAAAATCCATACCGGCCGTGTTCGTAGTGGATGTACAGTTTATTGTTCTTGATTTCAATCCCTAACTGGGGAGCATAATAAACTCCTCCATCTTCATTTTCAGATGAGAAGCAGTCATGGTTTTGATCAGCCAGTTGGTAACCACTTTCATTTTTGAATAATACGATAATGCCACGCCTGTTTCTATCCACTTCTTTGTCAAATCGATCGATGACGATATTGGTAGTGTCCGTTTGTTTGATGAGCAAGACACAGTCTTCCAGCCCGTCTTTATTGAGATCTCCAAAGAACTTTTCATAGAGGACCAATCCTTTAGGAATAAAATCCTCTGGTTCACTTTGCTGAGCGTTACAGCCAAATACGATTAGTAGAAGTAACGCTAGTGTTTTTAATGTTCTGTTCATGGAGGCGGATATTTGAGGGTTCGTGAGGTATGAACCGATTCAGGGGACGGAAATGGCTCAAATAATATCTATTTAAAGGGGCTACTATGTAATTTCTTTGAAGCTTGACTTACCAGAGAGTGAAACGGATTCTAATCTCATATTAGTCTTTCTGTCAAACTCTATTTCCATGAGCCATTTGATGCTTGTAAAATAACTGATTACTTCACTGTCGCTCCAAAATTCACTGTCAAAGACAAGGGTTATTCTGTACTCATCGTTGATTAATTCCAATCGAGCAATGTTGCCATAATCTGGGCCAAAGAAGTCCTTTTCAGAAAGTACATTCACTAGCTTTTGAGCGTCTTCGTATGGAATGTCTGAATCATAAAATAATTCATTTCCATTTTGTTGAATGACTTCACCTGGGTAAAAGGGTTGGACAGAGGCCATTCCAAAAATAATCGCCAAGGTTATGACCAGGCCAATAATGGATACTCCTACAACTGTCCAATGAGATCCTTTTTGACCTCCTTCGTCCATGGCTTTAAGGATATCATCAACCATGTAACGATGGTAAAACCAATAGACAAACAAACCATAAAAGGCAGTGAAAACAATATTTGGAATTTTATGAATAGTCTCTTCTGGTATTTGAAATATAATGAAGAATAACAATACCGTGGCTATAAGCGTAACTAATGCTTCTTTCTCCTTGCCGAGCGCACGATAATTTAAATAAATGAGGATACCTGCAGGGATTGGTCCAGCAAGAGCCGCTGAAAGTGCCGTTTGTTTTTCACTATAGAATTTCTTGTTCATCAGGAATGGCTTAAATCGATCAGTTTTTCAAAGATGTTATTTTCCTAAGAATAATTCAAAAGCGTTTGGAGGATATAGTGAGGTGATCAGCTGTACTTCTAAATAGTGTGGTTTCGAAAGAGTAAGAATCATGGTGGAGCTTGCTGTTAATACCTGTCATGACCATAGCGTCATTGAAGACAACAAAAGGGCTATGTTTGAAGGTAAGCAAGGTATGGACTTATGTTGCGAAGAAAATTTGCCAATCCCTCATGCCTTGTGTTTGTATAGATCAATTCTTGGTCATACCTCAACTGTACCGCTTTAATCTCCTTGAAGATTATCATTAACATCACATGATCGGGGAGAAGTTTTCTAATTGCAGTTTGATCAATATTATTCCTGTGAAGAAGCATACTGCTTTCCTTCTGGTGTGACCCAAAAACATTTGATAGTTCTACCACAATCAGAATAGGACCTTTGTAATCACGATGTTGTTTCAATTTTTCCTTAATCTTTTCTCTCAAAAGCTCATTTCGAATTTGCATCTTGTGAGTGATTGAAAACTTGAAACGGCCTGTGATAACACCTTTCTCAAAGTCTTGGAATAATTTGAACCAGATGGCTGCAGGAAATGACTTTAAATACTGTTCATATTGATTATCGTAATTTCCTAGAAAAGCCGATTCCATCAAGAACTCAAAATCCTTTTCCTCTTGCTTTTTCTTAAGCTTTATGGTAGAATCAGGGGTGAATCGGTATGCATGAAGGTGCTCCTTGATCTTCTTTTCAAACAATTCCTTTTGCTTTTTGATGGCTCCTAAATTTAAATCTTTGAAGGCTATATATCCTGAGAAGAGTTCATCAGGAGTAATTTTCCTTGTTTGGAATTTCTCATGAATTTTCCTTGCCAAGAACAAGCAAAGACCATTAAGTTCATCGTGAATCGAGTCATAAACCTTGGTACATTCAATATTGTAGATTTCGTTATTGAAATTAAGAGCTACATCAATCTCTTTTGAATTTCCTTTCTTGTTGGTGTAGGCTTGGCCTATTAGTGGATTGAGTCCTCCTCTTTGGAGTATGTAGTGCATATATAGTTCCAGTAATCGATCGCGAAGGTTCCTGTGATTTACATTTCCATTCTTATCAATCAAATTATAGATTCCGTATGCGTCTATTTGTCTTAAATGCCTTAAGAGTTCAGCTATTTCGCTAATAAAAGTTATTGAGCTAA
Organism: uncultured Marinoscillum sp.; assembly: GCA_963996645.1. Classification (GTDB taxonomy): domain Bacteria; phylum Bacteroidota; class Bacteroidia; order Cytophagales; family Cyclobacteriaceae; genus Marinoscillum. The sequence goes on along the minus strand of CAXEKM010000121.1, from coordinate 397 downwards.
GTTGTTTGTTGGTGAGTAAATGAAGCATCCAGTTATCAGGATCAGGTTTGATTTCTGGATCGAAATCTTTTGGGTTGAAAAACCTTTCAATCTCGTCACATGCTTCGTTTATTCTGATGAGAAAGGGATTGTTGTGGTCTGCTCGTTTCCACTTAATTTCTAATGCAAATTCTCTCCAATTCTCTAAAGCATTTATCATGTCTCGGGGATAAAATTAGCCCTAACATTCGTAATTGTGCTGCTACTTGCACATAACCAATATCAGCTTTCTTTTATCTGTGTGTAAAAACGGATGTTTTCAATTGTTGCCTCCAAAATAACGGAATCCCTACTGCTTTTCAAGAAACGGTGGGGATATAAAACGAAACCTCCAAGGTCTCGAAGACCCTGAAGGTTT
>CAXEKM010000120.1:0-2544 GCA_963996645.1 uncultured Marinoscillum sp. | reverse complement strand
TGTAAAACGCATCACTAGTTTGGAACACAGACCATCCGTCATGAGACTTAGTCATTGATCCATCATTGTTATTCAAATAGATATCTCCACCAGCAATGTATGGAATGAATAATTTGGAGATCTTAGAGTAATCACCCTCAATAGTCCCTGAACGATCCATCGACATCAAGAAGATGTGCTCTGGTCCTTTTGGTTGATCTACATCATAGATATCTAATAGATTATCATCAAACCCGAATGTGGATTGATTCGTTAGTACTTCATTCGCAAAAAAGGCTGCACTATCGTATAATGTGCTGACATCCAATGATAATGCGTCGTATTTCGGTACTCCATGTTCCTTAGCTGAAGCCATATGCAAGTAGGTTTTAGCCGCTAATGCAGCCGCTGCAACTCTATCTGCTCTACCAGTAGTTTGGTATTCTGTAAGAAGCTCCTGAGCTCTTCTTGCATCCGACAAAATAAGATCGTAGACTTCCTGTAGACCATTTGCAAGCGGAGCGGATGTTTCATCCAAAGAACCTACCAATGTAGTATGCATTGGCACTTCACCAAAATTTCTCACCAGATTGAAGTAATTCCATGCTCTCAAGAAATGCGCTTCTCCAAGGTATTTGTTTTTCAACTCATCCTCAATTGGCGCGTTCGGAATATTCTCCAAAATAGCATTGGATCTATTGATCGCGATGTAAGCATACTTGAAGAAGTTCACCAAACTTCTGTTAGTAGAGAAGTTATCTACCTTCCAGTTGTTCAAATCCTGAGCATCGGCACCTTCATCTGCTTTTGGTCCGCACTCATCTGTCGGCATGTCTCCAAGGAAAAACACGGTACGTGAATACTCCAGAAATGTCAGTGCATCGTATGCATACGTGATTGCCGCTTCAGCATCCTCTGCTGATTGGTAAAAGTTTTCTTCTGAATAGAAACCATATGGTTCCTCCGTTAGATCACAGGCATTGGCCATTAAAAGACCAACAATTATCAAAGTATAGTATCTAAGTTTCATCATTGTGTCTTTCATTAAAATGTAATGTTTGTACCTACTGTCCATTTGCTCAGTCTAGGATATCCACCCCAGTACCTACCATCCGTTCCTACTTCAGGATCATATCCTTTGAACTTGCTAAATGTGTAGATATTGGACGTATTGACGAACAGTCTGGCAGAAATTTGCTTTGGCAGCTCGAAAGTATATCCAAGGTTTAGGTTTTGGATTCTCACGAATGAGCCATCTTCTAACCACCAGTCTGAGAACTTGGTCAAACGACCGTCTCTTAGACTTGGATAGTCATTAGTTGGATTATCTGGTGTCCACCTGAATGGAATGATACTTGGCTGATTAAAGGCTTGTGTATTCAACACATCGTTACCAAAAACTCCATTGAAGAAGATGCTCGCATCGAAGTTTTTGTAAGAAATATTCAAGTTCATACTCGCCATGAAATCAGGATTAGGATCACCGATGATAGTTCTGTCATTCTCATCAATTACACCATCTCCATTGATATCAATGTATTTAAACTCACCTGGCTGTGCTAGATCACTTTCCAAACCTGCCTCTACTCCTTCTTCCAGTGTCTGAACAATTCCATCCACTTTGTATCCATAGAATACATTGATCGGTTGACCAATCGCTAACAAATTCGGGAAGCCTCTGAACATCTCAATGGAGTTTCCAGAATACTGGAATTGCATGCCGGTATTTGCATCAGTGATCAAACCTGACTGCTCTGCATTACCAAGACTTGTTACTTCATTACGGTTTCTATAATAGATCAAAGTAGCTCCAACAGTGAAGTCGTTTTTCTCTAAAATATTACCATCCAAAGTCAACTCAATTCCTTTATTGACAATAGAACCGTCATTGATCCACATTCTGTCATAGCCGGAAGATAGAGGAAGGATTCTTTCTTGAAGTAAATCATCCGTTTGCTTGTTGTAGTAATCGAAAGTAACATTCAATCGATCGTTCAAGACAGTGAAGTCGATACCAAAGTTGGCTTGTGCTGTGGTCTCCCATCTCAAGTCTGGGTTAGGAATTCCTCCCCAAAGCACTTCAATACCATCCTGACCAGTTCTTCCTACTTCAATTCCCGGACCGATAGAAGTAATCCATGCGCCATCGTTGTAATAGTTACTAATTCCGTATCGGCTTAGCGTTTGGTAAGGAGAGATTCCCTGATTACCCGAGATACCATAACTAGCTCTAAATTTCAGCTGTGAGAAAATGGACTGGCCACCCATAAATGTCTCTTCATGTGCCTTCCAGCTTACTGCACCGGATGGGAAGTATGCCCACTTATTATTGTTACCAAACTTAGATGAACCATCTGCTCTGGAAGTGAATGTGAACAGGTACTTGCTGTTGTACGCATAAGTAGCTCTGAAAATCCCAGACACCAGTTGGGTCTTTGACAAACCATTACTCAAGTCATTCAACTCAGGGTTGCCTGCACCCATATTTTCATTTTTGAGCGTTTCATTCACAAAGTCATAAGCCGCCAGATTACTGGTTCTAGACTCATCAAACTGATAGGAATA
>CAXEKM010000119.1:0-3111 GCA_963996645.1 uncultured Marinoscillum sp. | reverse complement strand
GTTGACCGTCACATTTTAGGGTTTTAGAAGGATATTTTAGTAACAATGCATAATCATGAGTAGCCATTAAGATAGTATTCCCGTTACGGCTAATTTCCTGTAATACTTCCATCGCTTCTGCCGAGGTTTGCGGATCCAGGTTTCCGGTAGGCTCATCGGCAAGAATAATACTTGGATTATTTACCAGTGCTCTGGCAATAGCTACCCTCTGTCTCTGACCTCCAGATAACTCATTTGGCTTATGATAAGCTCTTTCGGCAAGACCTACACCATCCAGTGCTTTCAGTGCCATTTCATCTCTGTCATCTTTACCATAACCTGCATAAACGAGTGGTAATGATACGTTTTCGATGGAAGATGCTCTAGGTAACAGGTTGAACGTCTGGAATACGAATCCGATTTCCTTATTTCGAATTTCTGCAAGCTCGTTCTCCGTAAGATCGCTTACGTCATTGTTGTTCAATACGTAGGTTCCTGAAGTAGGGGTATCCAGACAACCAATGATATTCATGAGCGTAGACTTACCAGAACCTGAAGGTCCCATGAAGGCTACATACTCTCCCTGATTGATCTGAATAGATATGTCTTTTAGGGCGTGAATAGTCTCACTACCCATTACGTATTGCTTTTTTAGGTTTTTAGTGTCGATGATAGAACTCATAGTGGCTTAAATCTAGCGAAAACTTTATAACTCAGTTAACTCTCCTACTAACGGGTTATTGCATAGTTTTGGTTGTCTAAATTGAATTTTTATGTTAAAAGTGCTTTTAGTTTTTGTTGGTTGGTGGTTTGGTACCTTTAACGGTTGGGATACACTGCAAAACATAGAAATCAAATCGAGTTACGATGATATGCTTGGTGAGTCGTTTGACGTGCCTGTTTTCTCTGATGAACTCAAGTCGTTTGAAGGAAAGATTGTTTCTATTGAAGGATATACTATACCACTTCAGCAAAGTGTAGAGCAGGATTATTTCGTGCTTTCTCGCTTTCCTTACAACAATTGTTTTTTCTGTGGAAATGCTGGTCCAGAGACTGTTGCAGAAGTTTATACTAAAGAACCTGTTACTTATAAGGATGCTCGAGTGCGGGTGACAGGGACCCTGAAGCTAAATGATCAGGATCCACTGCATTTATTTTATGTATTTGAGGATGCCGAAGTAGAGCTCCTGGATTAGGCGTTGTTGTAAAGTTTAAGAATGGTGTTTCTCAAACTGGAAGCACTATCTGAAAGTAAATGGCCAATGTTCTGAGCAATCGCTTCCGGGGTTACCCAGTCACTAAAGTCGCTATCTGGCATTGCTTCTCTGTTCGGAGGCGTGTCGATGATGCTTGGTACGATCACAGAGGCCTGGATATTGTTCAGATTACCATCTGAATTGATTAATCCTGCAAGATCGATCACTGAGGATTTCGCTAATGCGTAAGGCAAAACGTCTGATCCTCCACCTTCTGCTGCTGGTTTTGAACCAGTGAAAATGAGTTTTCCGCCACCAGTTTCATTCATCCATTTCACGCACTCTCTACTGGTGAGATAGGCGGTCATAAAGTTGAGCGTGTATTGTTTAAGAACATCTTCTTTGCTTGAATTTAGGATGGATCCCATTCCAAATCCACCTGCCAATAGCACGGCTCCATCTAACTGATCGTAATTGGACTTAATCTTGCTAAAGCATTCTGTCACGGATTCTTCTTCGGTCAGGTCACATTCATACAGATCGATTTTTTCCTCTGTAGCGGTGGATGATCGTGTGGTTCCAATAAGTTGATAGCCTTCTTGAAAAAGAAAATCTACAACTGCTGTTCCTAAATTTCCTGTTGCTCCGGTGATGAATATGTTTTTAGCCATGGCTTATATATGTTTTATTCCTGTGATGAGATGAGTTTTGAAGTAGTTATCACAGGTCTATATTTACAACTCAATAATTGGCGCTAAGTTATGACAGATTCTAAATCTAGTTTTTTTCAGGATGTCTATGAGGTGGTAAAACTGATTCCCGAAGGAAGAGCCACCTCTTATGGTGCTATTGCCAACTATTTAGGACTAAAGCGTAGCGCAAGAATGGTGGGCTGGGCGATGAATGCTGCTCATTCGGATCCAACGATACCTGCACATCGGGTGGTCAATCGGATAGGGGTGCTTTCAGGAAAGAATCATTTTACTGGCGGTCCGAACGTCATGCAAGAACGATTGGAAGCGGAAGGAATTACTATTGACAATGATCAGATCCAGAAATTCAGTGAGGTTTTTTGGGATCCAATGACTGAGCTGGGATTGTGATTAATAGTGTCTGATGAGGACAGTCATTCCTACCAAGCCGCTTTGCTTGATGCTGTATCCGGATTTGTTGGATTTATTGCCTCTATCAGTAATGGAGTGTTGATTGCCTTCCTGAATGATATCTATAGAGATATTACTGCCCATCAATTCAATAAATGCTTTGTTTTCGTTGCCATACTGAGCTATTGAAGATGCTATATCTCGTCCACTTTCACGAAGGTCAATGGTATTGGAATTGCCTAACTGATGGAGGTTGGCGATGTTGTTATCACCTTGTTGGTACAGAATTATGTGTTGTAGTTGGCCTGACTGATATGTGATGGCTTGATTTCCTTCAATTTCAGCGCTTAAAATATCAATTCGATTGCTTATTGCTACTTGAGTGAGATATACTTCATCGTATTTGGTATATGGATTCTTCATTTCCATTCCTTGCCCAGAAGCAGGAGAAGAAACAATCAGCAGAAGTACAAGGAATAAAATCAGTAATATGTAAAGTGGAGATCTCATGATTTTAAGGGATTAGAAAAAGGAGGCCATATCATTAATGGCCTCCAGTCTTCATTAATCATTAGCTCTAGTTAGTTTGAAATATGTGTGAAGTGTTGCCTGAGCCTGACTGGAAGCTCATAGCAGTGTTTTCACAACCACTTTGCACAGTCAATGCTACGTTTCCGGTACCTGATTGCATTTGGAGACTTTCATTTAATTGTCCCATTTGGAAAGTAAGTGCCATGTTGTCTTCTCCAAATTGGAATTGTTTAGCCACATTGCTTATTCCCATTTGGGCAATACCAGCAGTGTTTGTTCCAAATTGACCTTGCAATGCAAGG
>CAXEKM010000118.1:0-5664 GCA_963996645.1 uncultured Marinoscillum sp. | reverse complement strand
TTGACAATAAAGATGGACTGAATGAAGATCAAATGAAGGTGCTGGGCAAAGGTTTTCCGGATCCTATCAAAGTATCTCACGGGCAATTTGAGGAGATTAGGAATGATTAAAAATTTAATATTGGCTCAATTGGCCACCGTACTACTTTGCTCAAGTTGTTCAGAAATTAAGACTACTGATCCTGAGAAGGCCTATTACTATTGGGCTGGAGACTCCAATCATGAAAGAGTAGGATTGATTAATGGTTCGTATTGGCAAACTACACATTGGACAAAAGAGTACATTCTATATCTTGAAATTAATGCTAGTCAAGAATGGAAAACGACATTTATCCAGGACAATAATCTAGTAAAGACAACTGATGGATTTACATTATCATCAGATGCTCCAAACTGGTTTGATCCACCTAGTTCCATTGATATATATAAAAGCGACGATCCATTTGACCAGGGATCGAGATATTTCATCCCATCAACTGATGCCAGATGTTTCATTTATGAAATTCAATTGTGATTTCACACATAATACTCCTCCTGATCCATCGTCATCACGCTCAGGATTTGCTTACCATATTTAGGCTTGAATAGGATTAGCTTATCTCCTACCTGCAATTGATCATAAAGTCTGGTTTCTACTGCCACATTCCCGGAAGAGGTATAAACCGTTTGCTTGGTAGCTGTTCTATTGGAGGTGTGCGTTTGCTTGTCCGTCACCAATACTGGCACGGCGTGTTTGTGAGCATATTGCTTGTTGCGAATCCAAAAACCAAGGTTACGCATCACGCGAAAGCCATTCCACATGGGCACCATAAACAAAGGAAAGAATATGATCACCAGGCCAATCAATTCACTGACCAACAACCCATAGAGAATGAACAGAAAGGGACTCATAAAGATCAAACGAGTACGTAAATCCTTATAAAAGTTCTTCTTCAGCACTTTCAAATCCATTTCTGAAAGGCGCTGATCCGGAAATTCCTTCAACAGGAACTTGGTGTCTATGGCGATCTCTTCGTGCTGATCTTCCGTCTCACCTTCTATGCACTCAAAGTTTAGCACAACCTTAGACTTAGGTGCACGGTCCATTACCACATGATCACCAACTCTTGCTTGACTGTAATACCTATAATCTACACTGTGTTCCTGACCATTGATATACAGATAATAATGCCTGGTTGTTTTGGTAGACGTGCCTGAACGACGACCAGATGAACGATGAGTTGTAGAGGTGTGAACATTCATTCGTTTGTCCGTTACCTCCCCGGCAATTCGCTCCTTGTAGCCATTGGTCATATCCTTATAAATGGCCCAAACCTGATAAGCAATCACTCCTGCGAATATCATGACAAAGAAGCTAAAAACGATCATCACGAAAGGCTCGTCATCAAACCCGTCGACGATATTGCTTAGGACAAAATGGTACATGGCAGCAAAGATTCCAGCCGTAAAAACCGAAAAACCCGCTAATGGAAACAGCCTATTTCGTAGCTTCTTTATCTCCTCCGGAGTGAGTGGATGTTGCTCTGTCATAGATTCATCAGTTATCCAACAAAGATGAAATCAAACTACTCTGTTTTTAATCCGTGTTGGACGGTATTTTGGAGGTAAGGAGCACATAATCATTACCCGAATTATTACTTCAAATTAGGGTTTCCCTGGCGTTAGATAGTGTCATCCAGGTTAATTTGGACTTACTTTGGCGATGTTGTTAATTTTTCTATTTATTACTGCTATATGAGCTACGACTTAATGGTTTTCAATCCCAATGCGGCACCAAAAAATCAGTCTGAATTCATGACCTGGTATAAAGAACAGGCCAAATGGATAGAAGCACATGACTACAATAATCCTGAGGTAAGTTCACAGGAACTTCACAACTGGTTTATGGAGATCAAAGAATCATTCCCGCCCATGAATGGCCCGTTTGCAACTGATGACGTGAGCGAGGATCAGACACTAGCCGATTACTGTATTGGACAAGACGTGATCTATGTGGCTTTTGGGTGGGTGTTTGCCGATCAGGCCTATCCATTAGTGAAGAACCTGGCTGCCAAGCATCAGGTGGGCTTCTTTGATGCTAGTGGCAACTCAGACATCTTTTTTCCTGATGGCTCTGACCAATTGGTCTCGATCGTAGAGCGCAGCAAACCCTGGTGGAAGTTTTGGACATGAAATGCCTCCTAACTTCGGCTATGACCAATCAAGAAATGCATATCAAAAGGCTGCCTCTCTTAACCTTGTATTTAATAGTTGATTCCGTTAGTTTGGAGGTATCTAAACAGTATGACTGGTCGTTTTATAATTCTGTTGCAAGCAATCTCCTCTTTCAAGTCGTATACTAAATGAACATAAAAATACTGAGTTTTCTATTTCTTCTAACGGCAATTAACGCTGCATTTGGTCAAGACCAACTCGATGGTAAGTTAACGTTCAGATTTGTAGAAATTTCAACTTCAGAATACGACGAGCCAACTAACAGCTATAAGGAAATTGATTCCAAGAAGGTGAAGGGAACGATACTCATGAATAACATTAATGGAACGGTTATTATCGAACATTCTGGCAACCAACGAACCTTCAAACTGGTCGGAACTACCATTGAACCTGACACTTTCAGAACGATGTTTAAACTGAAGGAGAACGACAAAAACTATTTCCTTGCTGAAGCAGTGCACTATTTTACTCTTATTGGAGAAACGGATCGAATAATTTATTCATTGGAGAGATAATCGCTTGCTAATAAGAGCAAAGCAGGAATGCGCTTAATTGCCTCCTTACTGGCTTTTGTGCAAACATCATCATGAATCAGCCGCTGAGAAAGGTTATTGCTTTCTATTTGGTTAAGCCCGCAGCATTTTTCTCTTTCTGAACTCAGCCCCTAGCATTATAGCGTTGCTTTCAGAAGTGAAATGGGTTAGATTAGGCATGATATTATCAAATAACATGACCGGTCATGTTGTAACTATTTTGTGTGTCATAAAGAAAAATGAAACCATGTTTAACTCATACGGATGGATCCAATTAGGGATGAATCGAAAAGACTTGGACGTCCTTGATGAAGAAAATCATGTCAGATATGATAGACTAGACATTGAACTAGAAGAAAAAGTTAAATCCAGACTTCAACATATTGCTGATTCAAATGAAATTATAAGATATGATTTGATTGCAGGTATGAATAACTTGGAAAATTTTCTATCCATTCAACTATCTCGAAATCATTTCAATCCCACATTAAGAGAGTTTTACCAATGGATTAGTGAAATATCGGATGGTAGTCATGGGATATTATATGAAATTGATGCTGAAGACCAAAGTTTTAATCCTGAAAAACCATATCGAATTTGGCGATTGATTGGGGATGAGTTTGAGGAATGTAAAGAATCAATACTCAACGAGAAATTTCATAAGATAAACTATTAAACGAACACCCAACATATGCTATGAATGAATGGGGTTTCATCAGTTAGGATTTTTTCGTGGTGATTGGAAATCCTTCAAACTGTCGCACGCATTCAACGTATGACTTTATCATATCAAGACACTCCATATGCAAATTCCTGCTGCAGTACAGTATTGCTTTCAGGGGTGAAATGGGTTAGATTAGGCATGTCATAATATGAATGGTCAAGTTATGACTATGTTACCAGCAATATACTCCGCAGAAAAACCAGCTCATGAACTTTGACGACATATGCCAACAATACTTGACATGGGTAATTCGAATTTCATCAGACTCACTTGCTCAGCCTGTTCTTGTTATCTGGCTAACTGACTCAACAGACCAAGATCAAGACAAATTTGTTGTGAACCAACAAAACAAGATCATAGGTGCAGAAGATTTTGAAACTCTATTGGAAGAAGTAATGAATGTAAAATCCAAACTTCCAGATCCGGTGAACACTATAGCTTGGCTGAACAAGGTAAACGGAATGGAGTGTTCATCAACTCTATTTGAATTGGAGATTCTTGAGGATTCTATTCAAACCAAAACCTTCAATACAAGGACAATTACTGAAGCTATCAACATCATCAATCTATGCGGTGATTTCGATGAGCAAACTGGAGATCTGGAAATCAGAACACTTAGGAACAAACCGAACATTAGGCAACTATGGGAATACGGATACAACGAAATCTTCTTGAAAGAAATCGGTTATAATGAACAAGTTAGACCTGTACGACTACCTGAACTACGAATTAATTCTGAACAATTGTGCACCGAAATGCAACAACTAATCACCACTTTTTTGAACAGGCTAGATATTGCAAAAAGTAAAAGCTGATAACAATCACTGAGCAGTAATGCACCAAACTGCCTCTTTGCCTCCACCTCACTTGGTGTTCCACTGGAGGTAAGACAGGGTCCGGTTTATACTCCAACAGACTGGCCTTAGCTAGCCTTCATCACACTTAAAAACCCTCAAATTTCCCGAAAAACAAAGAAACGTGCATGAAAGAGGTCTCCGCACGTGTGCGGAAGCCCCAAACATCCACGTTTTGCCTTGCTGCAAGCTGCAGAACCTCCAAACGGCTGTGTTTATGCCTTCGGAAGACCTGCGGAACGTCCAAACACGCGTGTTTTAGCATTCCGCAAGCCGCGGAGGGTCCAAACATGCAGGTTTCACCTTATGCCCTGCTCTCCTACTTAAAAGACTCTACCTGGGTAATCAACTCCTTGTAGGCTGTAGTCAACGTCTCGCTGCCTGATATCTGAACATGCGCAAACAGCATGGTGAAGAGCGCATTGATGGCATCGGTAAGAGCTGGTGCTGCATGGCTGGCAGCAGAAGTCTCTCCAGCAGCAGTCAGGTCTTTGTAGTACGCCTCCGCCAGGGACTTAAACTCCGCATTGGCGGCTTTCATGGGTGCCAGCCATCTGGAGATGTTCGGCAACTTGTTGAGTTTTAGTACTTCCAGTTCCTTGATCATGTTATCCGTCTGGGCCGTCTGCTCGTCATAGCTGAGTCGATTGAGACCAAAGCCATAGCGGGAGGTGATACCAACTACCTGACTAAGAAGTTTTGCAACGTCCGCTGCATGCGGAAACAGCTGCTCCGACTCCACACCTTTGAAGAATCCTGAGTTCAGCTCATCTCTGGTGCGATCCAGTACCGACTTATTGGAGCTGGCTGTGGCTTTGGTCATCCCGTCTAGAAAGACCGTGAGTTTTGCCTTCACGTCAGCGACCTGTGGAGCCACCTCAGCAAGGTTAGTGGTGGTTTTCAATACGCCTTCCGTGAAGGTTTGTAGCTGCGCCATGCGCAGCTTGGGTACATTAATCATCTGCATAGCGATAAATTTTAGGTTTGCCCTGACTCAGCAATGTTTAAGTCAGGGTGAAATAGTACAATATTGGAGGATAACGTATCTGTGAGGAAATTTCTTGTATCCAGCACAACTCATGGGTGAAAAAAGCAACTCAAATCAGCCTTTTAATCATGCCTGATGGTTTAGGATTGCTTTCAGGGGTGAAATGCGTTAGATTAGGCATGATATAATATGTATGGTCATGTTATGGCTAGTTGTGTGTAAGCACGTATAAAGAAAATAAATGGCAAAAAAGATTGATTTAGGAGTTGAACGGGATCATATTGAGTCTTTAACAAGGGCCAATGGTGTTAACGCTTTGGCTGAATTGATTTGGAATTCACTTGATGCTGAT
>CAXEKM010000117.1:0-3544 GCA_963996645.1 uncultured Marinoscillum sp. | reverse complement strand
CTCGCTTCAAATAGATTTTTGCGCCATATTTCTCAGACAATCTACCGGCGAAATACAAAGGTGTAGGCCTACCTACATAATCCTTAAGTAGTTTCTGGAAGTCCATCTGGAAGGCATCAGAGTGCATGATTTCCAAATAGGCATTCTTTAATTCCTCTACGTTTGGATACAACATTTCAGGAATGTATGCTCCTCCGAATTTTCCAAAGTAGCCTCTTTCGTCTACTAAATATTTTGATTTCACTTCGCTCATAATTGATGCTTAAATGATTTAATCTTTTGTATGTCTTTCACAGCCGGTGCTATTTCGAATCGACTGTTAATATCCACTGCAAATAGCTGCGGTAAGTTCAGTGCTTTGATGGAATTCAGATCATCTAAATCAATACCTCCACTTAGAAAGAAAGGCTTTTCCAAATCATACGATTCCAGAATACTCCAATCAAATTTCTGTCCGCTACCTCCATGCTGTGGTGTTTTGGTATCAAACAAGAAGTAATCCACTGTTGATTCATATGGTTTCATGTCTTCCAATGGAAGCTGATCCATTACCCCAAATACTTTGATCACCGTAAAACCTAATAGCTTCAACTCCTCTGCCTGCTCAACTGACTCACTACCATGTAGCTGAACCATTTGAAAGCCAAACTTTTTTGATTTCTCCTGAATGACTTCAGTCGATTCATTGACAAAAACTCCAACAGTCGCAACATCCAGATCTGTCTGTGGTAACTCTTCCACATATCTTGAACTTTTCGGATAGAAGATCATGCCCATAAAATCTGGTTTCACCTCCATCAACTCCCGGATATTATCCGAGTCCCGCATGCCACAAACTTTCAGTTTCATTCTTTTATTATTAACCGCTGAGACCCTGAGTCCTCAGAGAGGAAGGTTCTCCCTCTTTTATTTCTTTTTTCTTGACAGTACCCTAAACTCGGATTTCTCTGCTTCTCCGCGGTTTAATTAAACTTTAGAACTTTGCAGTTTGATCTGTTTTACAAAGTCTCTGCATGCTTTTTCAGGACTACCTTTTTGCATGAAGTACTCTCCTATTAAGAAACCTTCGAATCCATGGCTCATAAGATCTACAACTACCGCTGGATCATTGATTCCACTTTCAGAAACTTTCACAAAGTCATTCGGAATGAGCTCAGCCAGGTCCTTAGATGTTTGAATAGTTGTTTCAAACGTGGACAGATTTCTATTATTCACTCCTAATAAATCAATGTGCGGATTCAGAGATCTCTCTAGCTCTTCTTTATTGTGCACTTCCAATAGCACTTCCAACCCTAAAGACTGAGCAAAAGCACCCAATGACTTCACTTGTTCTGGTGTCAAAGCTGCTGCGATTAATAAGATCACATCAGCACCTATTGATTTAGCTTCAATGATTTGATACTCATCTACAATGAAGTCTTTTCGAAGAATTGGGCAGAAGTTGAAACTACGTGCTGTAATCAAATCTTCATTCTTTCCACCGAAATACTTGCTATCTGTCAGAACGGATAATCCAGAAGCTCCAGCCTGCATGTATCCAATAGTTGTTTTCTCAACTTTTGCACTGGCGTTGATGATTCCTTTAGAAGGAGACTGACGTTTGAATTCAGCAATTATTCCAACCTTATCTTCCCTTCTGATATATTTTTTCAGTGAAACTGCTTTACCGGAGAAATAGGTGCTTTGCTCCATTAACTTCACTGGGTAGAGACTTTTGCGTTGCTCTACTTCTACTTTCTTATCTGCAATAATTTGATCTAGAATACTCATTATTGATTCACTGCTAAAAAGTTTTTGAATGATTCTAAGGCTTTTCCAGAGTTCAGTGACTCCCTCGCCTGCTCAATTCCCTGTTGAATTGAAATTTGTTTTCCTGTTGCTATTGCCAAACCCGCGTTAGCCAATATTGCTTGCTCCTGGGCTTCTGTTCCTTCATTATTAAGCACCTGCTGAAAGATCTTCGCAGAGTCCTCAACAGTATCACCTCCGTGAAGCTGCTCCTGAGTCAAACGCTTTAGACCAATATCCTCTGGCTCATATACTGCTTCTTCATTTCGAGAGATGATTTTAAATCCACCAGTTAAGGAAACCTCATCGTATCCGTCCAAAGAATGCACAATCATGAAGTTCTTATCCGTATTTTGATAGAGATATCCATAAAGTCGCGCCAGTTCAAGACTGAATACTCCTACCAACTGATTCTTGGGGAATGCTGGATTTACCATCGGACCAAGCATATTAAAGAAGGTCTTGATACCAAGCTCTCTTCGAACTGGCCCTACATTTTTCATAGCCGGGTGGAATAAAGGAGCATGCAAGAAACAAATTCCTGATTGCTCAATGCTTTTCTTAATCTGATCCACATCATTGGAAAACTTCGCTCCCATGCTCTCCAAAACGTTGGATGACCCACTAACTGAAGACACACCGTAGTTACCATGTTTTACCACGTTTTGACCAGCTCCTGCTACTACAAATGATGATAGTGTAGAGATATTGAAGGTGTTTTTACCATCACCACCTGTTCCACAGAGATCTATAGCATCGTAATCTTCACCTGGCACCTTCACGCAAAGCTCCAACATCGCATCACGGAATCCTTCCAATTCTTCTACTGTGATCGACCTCATCAAATAGACCGTCATAAAGGCAGCCATTTGACTATTGTTATATTGACCTGTAGCCAGATTCGATAAAATGGTAAATGCTTCGTCCTTACTCAGAGATTGATACTTAAATAATTTATTGAGTACTTCTTTCATCTATAGTTGGTGATTAGAGTTGTTCTTTTAACCAGTTGTCAATCATTTGAATACCGTGCTCAGTCATGATGGATTCAGGGTGAAACTGTACACCTCGCACTTTATAATCTGCATGTTTGATGGCCATAATATTTCCAGACTCATCTGTTGCCGTTACTTTCAGGCAATCTGGCAACCCTGCAGGAGTCACAGCCCAGCTGTGATATCGACATACATTGAATTCGCCAGGAAGTCCTTCAAACAGCACATCTGACTCATCGGTCAAAACCGTCTTGGTAGCTACCCCATGAAATACGGTTGGCAAGTTGAATAACTCTGCCCCAAAAGACTCAGATATTCCTTGATGACCTAAGCATACACCTAAAATGCTTTTAGAATCACTGTAGCGCTTGATTACCTCCGGCATGATGCCTGCATCTTTTGGCAAACCAGGACCAGGAGACAATAGTATTCTTTCAAAATCAGCTACATAATCCACCGTAATCTTATCGTTGCGGTGTACTTCCAATTCATTCTCCAGACCTAACTCTCGAAGTATATGCACGAGGTTGTACGTGAACGAATCGTAATTATCGATAACTAATACCTTCTTCATTAATCGTTGATGTTTTCAGCCATTTTCATAGCAGACTCAAGGGCTGCCAACTTATTATAAACTTCCTGCACTTCACTTTTTGGATCTGATTTAGATACAATCCCAGCACCTGCCTGAAAGAACAATTTGTTCGCCTTACTAAGGAATGTTCTGATCATAATGGCATGATTGAAATTGCCCTTAAAGT
>CAXEKM010000116.1:0-4163 GCA_963996645.1 uncultured Marinoscillum sp. | reverse complement strand
GTCCGTAATTCTAACGATCGATATGAACTAATTTCTAAAGCAACCAATGATGCAGTTTGGGATTGGGATATACGCAGCAATACGATCACAGGAAACGAAAACTATATTAAGTTATTCGACATCAAAAACAAAGAAGTCGAATTAACTGACGAAATGTTCTTTACGAGAATTCATCCGGAAGATAGAGAACGAGTAAGGACCAATATGGCTGAAGCTTTATTTGACAATAAGAGCACAGTAACGGAAGAGTATCGTTTTTTAAATCATGAAGAAGAGTATCGAGTGATATTGGATAGATCACAGATCATTTATGATGAACAGAGAATGCCTATTCGAATGGTAGGTGCAATGCAAGATATTACTCTTCAGAAAAATGCCGAAGATGAGCTTCAAGACATAACCAATAGATTATCCCTTGCTACAACATCGGCCAAACTAGGAATCTTTGACTGGAATCTGCAAACTGATCAGCTAGATTGGAATGAATACATGTATGAAATCTTTGATGTAGATCCTTCTGATTTTGACAAGAAATTCCAATCATGGCTTGATTGCCTACATCCGAGAGATGTTCACAATTTTGATCTAATCAATAATCAGGATCTTCTTAAGAAACGCCTTCTTCATACACATGTTAGAGTTGTTCCTTTCTCTGAAGAAATCAGATACATAGAGATTCATGCCATCATCTTACCAGATAAAGATCGGAATGTGTATTCCGTCATTGGAGTCTGTAGAGACATTTCAGATAAAGTGCTGGCGGAGCAATCCATCAATAGAGCTATTATCAATACGCAGGAAAACGAACGATTTGAAATTGGCCGGGAGTTACATGACAATGCAATTCAGGTATTGATTGCGGCACTTATGAACCTGAACTATGTGAAAGAAAGATCACCAGATCCAACTGCCGCTGAAACGAGCATCGAATTAACTAAGCGTGCGATTAACGAAATTCGCAGATTATCTCATCAATTGGCACCCTCAGACCTTGGTTATTTGGCAATTGAAGAATCTATAAAGGATTTGCTGAAGGAGATGAACTACAATGAAGAGTTTGAAACCAATCTTGAAATAGATATTCAACCGGATGCCTACATCCCCAACGAGGTAAAAATGAATCTTTACCGTATCGTGCAGGAACAACTAAGCAATATTCACAAACACTCTAAAGCATCTCATATCCACATTGAATTGGCAGTTAGGCGAATGATACTCGTACTAAAAACACGAGATAATGGCATTGGGTTTGACCCTAAAACTAGCCTAAAAGGAATAGGCATTAGCAATATGGAGCGAAGGGTAAAAATGTTTGAGGGAGATATTGAAATCAACAGCTCCCCAAAAAATGGATGCGAAATTGTCATACAAATTCCGCTTGAAAGTATGGATTTTTAATGAAGCTCCTGAAGGGCTCTCATTTTACGAATGAGTCTTGCAGACTCCTCATAATCTAACGTTTGCTGACCATCAGAAAATGCTTTTTCCGGTTTATCATGAATTTCAAAGATCACTCCATCTGCTCCTGCGACAGTTGCTGCTAAAGCTACTGGCTCCACATGATCTCTGATACCAATCCCATGACTAGGGTCGGCAATTACAGGTAAATGTGTCTTTTCTTTTAAGATTGGAATGGCGTTGATGTCGAAGGTATTTCTAGATGCTTTTTCATACGTTCTAATACCTCGTTCACATAATAACAAACGCTCGTTACCTCCTGCAAATACGTATTCTGCACTGTACAATAATTCATCAATAGTACCAGAAATACCACGTTTGATCATCACGGGTTTATCCACTCTTCCTAGCTCATCCAACAAGTTGAAATTCTGAGTATTTCGAGCACCTACCTGGTATACATCCACATAGTCATACATCTCCTCTATCTGAGAAACCTGCATCACCTCAGTAACGATCTTGATCCCAGCTTCTTTTGCGGCTTTGTACCACATTTTCAGACCATCTATTCCCATTCCACGAAAAGAGTATGGAGAACTTCTTGGCTTATAAACTCCGCCACGCATAATTCTCAACCCATTCTCTTTCAGGTGATTAATAGTCTTTTCAATATTCTCTTCACCTTCAATACTACATGGACCAGCCATCATCGCAAAATTGCCATCTCCGATTAGGACTCCATCACCAAGGTCGATCACAGTTCTGTTAACCTTCCACTTTCTAGAAACCAGCTTGAAGTCATCTGACACGATATGAATGTCTTTGATTCCTTCTAGGTGACCGATGTTTCGAACATCAAATTTTTCTTTACCAATTCCGATGATGTATTCTCCTTTTTGAGTTTTCACATCATTGGTTTTGTACTTAAGTGCCGAGACTTGCGCTTTCAATGCATCGCGCTGCTCAGTAGTAATAGTGGGTTCAAGCTGAATAATCATGATACAGGTGATTTAACTTGTTGAATGTAGTTTTTAATATTTTCTGATGAGGAGTCTTCCTCTAATAGTTTAATGAATGCACTTCCGATAATGGCACCATCTGCAAACTCACAAGCTTTGCTAAATGATTCATTGTCAGAAATACCAAAACCTATCAATCGCTTATTTTTCAAGCCCATTGAATTGATTTTTTGGAAGTAGCTGATCTGCTCAGTAGAGATCCCTGTTTTTGCTCCTGTTGTACTTGCTGAAGAAACCATATAGATAAACCCTTTACTCAAAGAGTCAATCTTTTGGATACGTTCTTCTGAAGTCTGAGGAGTAATCAAGAAGACATTGTACAATCCATATTTCTCCAATACCGATTGATACATTTCCTCATATTCATACATGGGTAAATCTGGAAGAATCAACCCATCTATTCCTACCTCTGCACATTTTGCACAGAAAGCCTCAAAACCATATTGCAATACAGGATTGATATAACCCATTAGCAATACAGGAACACTCACATGCTCGCGTAAAGTTGCTAATTGATCAAACAGCTTCTTTAGGGTCATTCCATTATCCAGAGCGACCGTTGAACTCTCTTGAATGGTCGGTCCATCTGCTACAGGATCTGAAAAAGGCAAGCCTATTTCTATCAAATCTGCCCCACCATCGTCCAATGCTTTGGCAATAGAAAGTGTGTCTTCCAGGTTGGGGTAACCAGCTGTGAAATACACATTGAGTAACCGATCTTTTTTATCTATAAATGCCTGATCTATTCGATTCATCTTATTGATATCTAATGTCTTAAGTCTAAAAAATATAAAGCTGAATTAATATTTCCCCCATTTGATATAGGTCTCCAAATCTTTATCCCCTCTACCCGACAAGTTCACTACAACAATGTCGGTTTCTTTCAACTCAACTTTATCCAAAGCTGCCAGTGCGTGTGCACTTTCTACTGCTGGTATAATTCCTTCCAGTTTGCTTAGCTGCACTCCTGAAGTCATCGCTTCTTCATCGGTTGCTCCAACGAATTTTGCTCTCCCCGTATCGAACAAATGCGCGTGAAAAGGTCCGATTCCCGGGTAATCCAACCCCGCAGAAATACTATATGGCTCAACAACCTGACCATCATCCGTTTGCATCAAAATACTTCTACTTCCATGCAATACTCCCTCACGTCCAAGAGCAGTTGTAGCCGCAGATTTACCAGTTTCGTTTCCTAAACCGGCTGCTTCCACTGCCACTAAATTCACCGCTTCATCATCCAAATAATGATAGAAAGCTCCCGCAGCATTACTTCCACCACCAACACAAGCAATCACATAATCTGGATTCTCTTGTCCTTCATGCTCTTTCAATTGCCACTTTATCTCTTCGCTGATGACCGACTGAAAACGAGCTACCAAATCGGGATATGGATGTGGCCCAACCACAGAACCGATAATGTAATGTGTGTCTTGAGGATGATTGATCCAATGACGCATTGCCTCATTGGTAGCATCTTTAAGTGTCTTACTTCCACTAGTAGCTGGTCTAACCTCCGCTCCTAAAATCTTCATGCGCTCCACGTTTGGCTTCTGACGAGCCATGTCAATTTCACCCATGTATACTGTACACTCAAGTCCCATTAGCGCACAAACGGTAGCTGTAGCCACTCCATGTTGACCAGCACCAGTCTCGGCAATAATGCGCTTCTTACCCAAAGCTTGTGCTAGTAGAATCTGACCAATGGTATTATTCACCTTGTGTGCTCCAGTGTGGCACAGGTCTTCT
>CAXEKM010000115.1:0-2431 GCA_963996645.1 uncultured Marinoscillum sp. | reverse complement strand
TACGCTTCTGGACGTAATTCGAAAAGCATTTCACGACGACCAATCGGTACATTATCTTGAATTTCTTTCAAATCAGGGATGTTCGCCAACTCTTTTTTCAAAAATTCTTTAGCTTCTCCTAGCTCCTGATAGTTCTTGCCAAGAAGCATCACAGAGACAGGCTTACCCCATCTATTTCCTCCACCAATGCTGAATTTCTCAGCCTCTGGTACTGGTCCTATTTCTTTTCTAATTTTTCCAATTAGATCAAATTGGTTGATTCCGTAAGGATCCAGCTCATCATACATCACATTAACATTCCCTGCATGAGATCCACTTTCACCATCTCCAGAGAAACCTACATTTGTGAATGTATAAGTGATGATGTCATTATCTACTTTATACTCCTGTTTCAATTCATCATTGACTTTCCAAACAGCGTCATTGAATCGCTCCAGATAGGCTTCAACTTTCTGCTCACGTTCACCTGGCTTGAAACTGATGTTAATATTGAAACTATTAAATGGTATCTGAGGGAAGAAAGTTGCTTTGATCTGACCTCCTATGAGCAACCCAACAATTACCATCAGGAAACCAACCAATACTGCCATGGAAACCAGACGATATTGCATGGCATTTCTTAACAGACGGCCGTACAAATTGACACGCATGTAATCAATGAACCCATTGAGCACCTTTCTGATTTTGTAACTTCTAGTATCCTCCTTTTTCACACTTAAAACTTTCTTGCTAGCTAAGTGGGCAGGTAGAATGAAGAAGGCTTCCAATAATGAAAATGCCAAACTGAATATCACTACATAGGCCATATCCTTAAGGAACTCAAAGCCGCCAGTGAGTAATAGCAATGGCAAGAAAGCAACAATAGTTGTTAAAACTGAAGTAAATACCGCCGGTACAACCTCCAAAGTTCCTCTTACTGCCGCCTGAATTGGGTTTTTGCTCTTCTCAAAATGCGTGTAGATATTTTCTGCAATTACAATTCCATCATCCACCAGAATTCCAATCACCAAAATCATCCCAAATAGGGAAATCATATTAACCGTTAAACCAACAAATGATCCTAGAATAAACATTCCCAGGAAAGATGAAGGAATACCCCAGGCTACCCAAAACGATAGTCTTAAACTTAAAAACAGTCCAAGTGAAATCAATACCAAAATCAAACCAACAACTCCATTAGAAGTCAATAGATCCAATCGTTGATTCAACATGTTGTTGAAATCCCACGTAGTTGTCAACTGAACAGCATCGTGCTCTTCATTGAACCTGGTGACGTACTCACTTACCGTCTCAGAAATCTGAGTTAAATCTTCAGTCTCCAGCTTTCTTACTTCAAGAAAAACAGCTTCTTTGCCATTTAGTAAGCCTTTATTAGGCTCATCTGCGAATTGCTCTCTGATGGTTGCAATATCTCTCAATCGCAACTTGGTACCATCCGTATTGCTTCGAACAACTATTTCAGAAATCTCATCTGCCTCTGTTTGCTTGGCTTTTGATCTGATTAGTATCTCTTCTTTGTTTCCTTTGATTGAACCTGCTGAGATGTCACGGTTATTCAATCGAACTGCATTGACAACCTGATCAAAGGTGAGATTATATCTTCTTAAAGTCTCTTCTGATACTTCAATAGATATTTCCAATGCCGGAAATCCCGATATATTGATTTGGCTGATCACACCTGTAGCCATGAGTTCATCCTCAATCTGCTCAGCGTAATCTTTCAATGTTTTCAAACTAACATCCCCTGTAAGTCCTAACCACTGAGCTGTAGATCGCTGACGCTGCTTGAAGATAATAGGCTTTTCAGCTCCAACAGGGAAAGAAGAAATACCATCTACTGCATTCTTTACTTCAGTGTAGATCTCATCAATATCATAATTATCTAGTGTAAGAATACTGATGCTCGCCACGTTTTCTGAAGACGTAGAAGTCAACTCGTCAATTCCAGCTGTAGACTTTAGTGCTTCTTCAATCTTCGTTGTTACACCTTCTTCCATTTCCTCTGGAGAGGCTCCGGGATAAGCAACCGTGATATTGATCACTCGATCCTTTGCCGTTGGGAAAAAAGACATCTTGGTGTTCAAGAAACTTACCACACCCCCGATTATCGTTAGCGCTATAATGATATTGGCTAGAATCGGGTATTTTACAAAATAGGCTACTAAACCTTTTATTGAGTTCATTTAGAAATGGGTTTAGTTTGATCCTGCACTAGTACTCAACTCCATGTCGATATCCTTCTGTTCAGACTTGAAGACTACCATATTGTTATGAGCATTGACCAAAGGTTCTACTACCAGGCTTTCACCCTCTTTCAATCCACTGATTACCACGTTTTCATCCATAGTACGGTGTACAAACACCTTCTTCACTTTTACAAGTGTGTCTTCTACAACGAACACTTCATTCGAGTTATAAAGCACATTTCGAG
>CAXEKM010000114.1:0-4482 GCA_963996645.1 uncultured Marinoscillum sp. | reverse complement strand
GACAAATTGAGGCATTTATTATTGATCGATTGGATGAGATGAATAAAACAAATCCATTAAATAATATTAATTGGGGAAGTGATGATGCAGATAGACTTATTAAAAATATCCAGCAAGATGTACTAACAGTTTTTGAGAATCATGAAGGTTAATGTCGAAATAATAGCAGCTAATAATGGTCAGTTTGCAAATATATTTCTTTGCTATACTGAGCCAGAAACGAAAATTGAAAAAAAAGTTCAACTAAAGGTTCATGATTTCACTGACCTTCATGACTTTACAAATGACACTTCTTCATTAGGTTTTGATTTCTTCTTAATCTCAACAATAGTTTATGGAATTGATGATCTTTTTTCCAGAGAAAAATATTCATTTAATGGCTGGACTAGAGAATTTGAAATTCAGTTCCCAGTAAACAACATTGATACATGGACTCCTACGGCTGATAGCCTGAATGAGGCATTAACTTTTCTAACCGGAGACTATTGGACTGTTTCTTTTTCCAGTCTAAATGGAAGAATGTATGTTGAGCGAGGAAACAGAAGAAGAAGCCTGATCCCACAATACAATTTTGGAGACTATGAATTTGTTAGCCTTTTCTCAGGTGGCTTGGATTCATTAATAGGTGTAATAGATGAACTCACAAATGTTCCAAATGATAAAAAGGGAATCTTAATTTCTCATTTTGATTGGACATACAAAGGTCCCAATAATGATCAAAATAGAATTATTGGCAAATTTCAAAATCATTTTAGTGATAAGTTTACTCATTTACGTTGCAGAGTTGGATTAAACAATGTGGATAACAATGGAGATTCAATTTCCAGAGACACGAATCAAAGAAGTAGATCGATATTGTTCTTAG
Source organism: uncultured Marinoscillum sp. (assembly GCA_963996645.1). Classification (GTDB taxonomy): domain Bacteria; phylum Bacteroidota; class Bacteroidia; order Cytophagales; family Cyclobacteriaceae; genus Marinoscillum. The sequence goes on along the minus strand of CAXEKM010000114.1, from coordinate 3,617 downwards.
GGATTGGCTCATTTATTGTTAATGCTGTACCTAACCTGAATACTTTATTACTTCCAGAGAATGGAACTATTTCTTTGAACCATCCATTAACTCCATCAAGAAGTAGCTCTTTAAGTACACGGACAACACACCCTTATTTTATAAAGAAAATTCAAGAAGTATTTGGACAAGTTGGTTTATCTGTTCAATTATACAATCCCTTTTCGTTTAGTACAAAAGGAGAGATGGTTATTAATTGTTCAGATTCAATTGTTTTGAATGATACGTTTAATGATTCTGTTTCATGTGGAAAAAGAGGTCATAAAGTAAACTGGACGAATAGAAATGCTAGACAATGTGGTGTTTGTATGCCATGTATTTACAGAAGAGCTTCTTTACACAAACTCAATTTAGACAATGAGGTCTATGGAAAAGATTTACTGAATCACCATAATCCAATTAATGCTTCGCCTGACATGCCTGCTTTATTTGATTATTTGAAAACTAACCTTCCTGTTGAAAGGATTAGGAGAAACCTACTTGTAAATGGTAGTGTTCCACAAGATAATTTAAGTGATTTTGCCAATGTTGTTGTTCGATCCAGAGGAGAAATCTTATCGTGGATAAGAGATAAAGGTAGTCAACAATTAAAAACTGCTCTAAGTATAAGATGATAGATACACATTGTCACGTTGATATGTACTCCAATCCTATGGAGATTGTCAACGAATCAGAAAAATCAGGAATCATCACAATTGGAATGACTAATCTCCCTAGCCATTTTAAAATGGGGCATCCTCACTTAAAAGGTTATAAAAAAACAAGATTAGCTTTAGGTATGCATCCTTTAATGGCTGAAAATCATCCTGAAGAGTTTCCTTTGTTTTATGAATGTTTTAATAGGACTTCATACATCGGGGAAGTAGGTTTGGATTTTTCCAGAGAAGGAATTGAAACAAAAGATCAACAGATTAATAGTTTTAAAAAGATTCTTGAAGCCGTTGGAGACAAACCTAAAATTTTAAGTATTCATTCAAGAAGAGCCGAAAAAAAGGTTCTGCAATTATTAAAAGATTATCAAATTCGAAATGCAATATTTCATTGGTATTCTGGAGGATTGAAACTAATCGATCAAATTGTTGATGCTGGCTATTATTTATCCGTTAACCCTGCAATGGTTCGCTCTGAATCTGGAAAGAAAATAATACAGAGAATACCTAAAGAATTTATTTTAACGGAAAGTGATGGCCCTTTTATTGAAATAAAAAACCGACCTGTAAAACCAAAGGATATAGAAACTGTTTTAATTCACTTGTCAACTATATTTAACTGCGGAGTTTCTGAAGTAAATGATTTAATTGCAACAAATTTTAGAAAATTGATTAATCAAATTAAACACGAAAGCACAACAAGGTATAAACGGCATTAATACGACCGTTTATACAGACTGTTAGGTCTTCCAAATGCAGCATAGAAAGCCTGAATAAAAATAAATAGCTCTGACACGGCTCCAACCAAAAAAACCGACCCATTTCTGAGCCGGCTTTTGATGAATGAAGAAGATTTTTAAAGACTTAAGGCAATAGACCTAAGACAATAGACTTAATACAATAGATTTTAGAATGGACATTTAATCTACCACTGCTCTAGTATCGTTTTTCAGTTTGATGGTCAGGAAAGTTCCTTTAAAACTTTGGTTAAGTACGGTCATAGAAAGCTGCTCAGCCCCGACCTCTGGCACTACTTCAATGGTCGCCTTACCATTGGCCATGGCAATGACTGAGCTTCCATAGGGTGTTCCATAGCTTTCTATCACCTTACCCCCCGCCAGGCATTGGAAATACACCTTTTCCTCATAGTCCAGTACCCGCTGTTGATGGTTGTCCAGCGCTGTTGCCGACACGAGGTAATGGCCATTGTCCAGCAGTTCGTAACTCAATGCCAGTTCTTCTGGATTTTCGGCTTTGGTGTATGCGTAGTTCACCTCCAGATCATCCTGTGCTAGCTGTTTGCCTGCTGCATCTAAAGCCACCGCTTTCAGCTGATTCGCTCCTTCGGTAAACGTCAGGTCCCAGTTCAGTCCACAGGCCGGAAACTGCTGAATGTCTCGTTTTTTCACTCCCAGACTTTTGCCATTGTGGAAGAGCTCTACCTGTGGCGCATTGCTGTACACACTAATGTTTCTCGCCACGTCTTGTGGTCCGGAACGCTCCGTCCAGGTATGTGACTCGATGTAGGCAAACGGCTCATCTGACCAGTAGCTTTTAAACACGTAGTACGCATCCTTTGGCTTGCCCGCACGGTCTTGCAGTCCTTTCTGGTTCATGTATGGAATGTCATTCTCTGGTCTTAGTGGCGTCCCAAAGTCTCTAAACGCCCATTGTGCATTGCCCACAAAGTCAGGATTGGTTTCAGATACACGTAGATGCCAGTCAAACAGGTCTACAATGTAGTTTTCACTCCAGTCTCCGCTTTGGGCAATGTTGGTCACCGCCACCTGGTTGATAGGCTCTTCCCACTCGTTGGGATTCAGCTCACCATCGCCTGTGATCGGCGTTTCAGTGTGTCTACCCACATGCGAAGATCCACCATACTCCATGTGAATGAAGTGGTTGTACTTTTTCAGGGAGTTGTTCACAGCCTTTTCATAGTTCTTATAGGTACCCGAATACCAGCCAGACCAAATGGACGGACTAAACACATCCACAATATCCGCACCTTCATAGTACTTGCGAATGGAGGTCTTGCGGTACGGATCCAGTTCATGCGCCAGGTCATTGATTTCACTAAGGAATTCGTTGATTTTGGCTGGATCATCACCGTTTTCAAATTCTGGCAACCAGTATATTTCATTCCCCAGCGACCACAGAATCACACTTGGATGGTTGTAGTCCTGATCAATCATTTTGGTGAGTAAGCGTTTGGTGTTGGCCTTCCACACGTCATCTCCTACTCCACCACGGCACCATGGCAGTTCATCCCACACCAATATCCCCAACTCATCACATGCCTTGTAGATCTCCGGATCTTGCGGATAATGTCCCAGACGCACGAAGTTGGCCCCCATTTCTTTGATCGCTTCCATATCCGACCGATGCATGGCATTCGGTATCGCTGCACCAATGCCCGCATACTCTTCATGTCGGTGTGTACCACGAAGTAAGAGTCGCTTGCCATTGAGGTAAAAAGGTCCATGGTCTTTGAATTCAAACCATCGGTAGCCATAGCGATCGCTCACTACATCCTGTTGTTTCTTACCATCCAGTAGCGCTACTTCCACGGTGTATAGTTGTGGATTGGACACATCCCAAAGTGCTGGATTCTTTTCTGAAAACTCGAAAGTCGCCTGACCATTTTGAACAGCAGCGTCCTTGGTATAAACTATCTTTCCAGCAGGATTTTTCACTTTCAGGTTGATCTTATGGCCTTTGGTGCTTGGTCCATCCACATCCACCTGGATGTTCGTTTGCCCAACAGCAGCACTGACACTTGGTGTAGCGATGGTCACATCTTCAATGAAGGTGCTACTCACTGTTTTCAACCACAGGTCTCTGGTGATCCCACCAAACAGGAAGAAATCGGATTGATTGGAAGGAATCAACTGTTTGTTGTAGCTATTGTCCACCCGGATCAGCACT
>CAXEKM010000113.1:0-2229 GCA_963996645.1 uncultured Marinoscillum sp. | reverse complement strand
TGACCATCTGTATAGTTCCAGATAGGCGTGCTTAACAATGCCAATGGCAATGCAATAGCTTCTAATCCACCACCGCTACATCTATCTGATTTTTGATAGGTTATGCTTTCAATTTCTTGAAGAAGAATGGTTTGAAGTACGGTAGAACGAGTAAAATAGATTGAATCCTTAAAATTATATGTCGCAGAGTCATTAGCATATTGGGGTAGGCGCTGCCAACCTTCAGCAATAAATTTTTCAGGTTTGCCTTTAGTTTTTGATATGCTTGTCTTTTCCAGAAGATCAGGATCTTCTTGTTTTACTCTTAAGACAAGCGAGTTTTCATGGATGGATACAATATGACCGGAGTACCATGTGCCATTCCTTATCAGATCTATCTCTTTCTTGTGTTTGATAGTAAGGTTTTTACCACAAGTGTCATTACCTAGAACCCATTTCTTGAATTGAGCATTGACGACAAGTGACATGGTACACAATAGTAAGATCAGAGAAGTTCTCATTATGAATTTTTGGTTGATTAAAAATAACTGATCTGTTCTGTTTTAATTGTGTACTTAAAATGATAATTACCTTGAGCGGTTTAGGTAAGAAAAGCAATGGCTAAATTTGAACAGGGCTCTCAATAACTACCTTTTCTTATGCTATCCACGTTTTTATTCATCTGGTGACACACATGGTTTTCAAAGACCCATTTTTTAATTGGGCTGAGTTCTTGTTGGTGAAGTACATAGAATTCATCAGGCGTGTCAAACAATCCAAAGTCCTGATTGATACCTTTTTCTTGAATGTAGGTATCGTTGTTATTCCAGTTGATTGGTGGGTTTTGAAACGCTTCTGTATAGGCGCCATAACCACAAAAAGTCGTTTTGCAATTTGCAAATTTGGATTGTAGTGCTTTGAGATAGGGTTGGTCCAAAATCAATCCTTCCAGGTTGTACCATGTTCCATCGAGATAGACTTCTACCCAGCTGTGAAGGATGTTTTTTGGAGATAACCAATACCAGATGCCTGTGATTGCTCCTTTCTGCAATGCTTTATGGATGGTGAAACCATGCATTCTGTTAGGAATATCAACTGCTCTAAGTAATGCCATGAAGAGATTGGCTTTGGTGTTGCACTGACCATAGCCATCTGCTAAAACCTGAGAAGCTGAAATGTTATCACTGAGGTTGTATCCAAACCGAATGTCATCTCTTACGAAGTTGTAAATGCTCCCTATTTTTTGAGAATCAGTCAATTGCTTCCATCCTTTATGCTGTATCAGCTTCTGAATAGATGGGTGCTCAAAATCCAGAATTGTTGATGACCGTAAATAGTTGTTTCGTTGATTTTCGATAGTGAGAAGTGTCTCCATGTTGATGTGATTTGATGATCAATAGGAGGCAAATGTCTACTTCTCAGACCTGCTAAACTTGAACAAACTGGCTGATCTTAGCAAACTCTCGAGGGCTGAAGCCAAAGTTTTCTTTGAACGTCCTGCTGAAATGTGCACTATCTGCAAAGCCAACCGAATGAGCGATTTCTGTAAAGGACCTGGTTTTTAATAAGTGTAAACCCTGCATGACTTTGGTCCAGAGCTGTGCTCTGCGGTACGTGATTCCGGTTTCTTCTTTAAACAAGTGTAAAAACCTGCCAGGAGATAAATGACAATGATCGGCTGTTTCTTCCATGGATACCATCCGATGTGAATTGGCTTTTAGAAACTCGAATGCTGCATTGATTCGCTCATCTATTTGATGAATTGTGGTATAGCAGAAGCAATCGTGTGAATGAATGATGTGGTTGATAATAGCTGATTTTTCCTCCGATAAGAAGGTGTTGTTCAGTACTTTGATGATCTGAGTGGCCGGTGAAATATGAAACTCTTGAATTTCCTTATGAGCAGCACTTTGCCAGTAATGACCAATGGTAGATGCGGGGTTGATTAGTAATAGGAAGTGCCGACTGTTTGAGATGATCTGATGTGTTACATTGGATTGGATAAGAACTGGTGAACTGGTTATAATCGTTTCTTTTGCGGTTATAAGGTGCAGTTCACCTTCAATAGGAATGGTCAATTGGATGGCATAATGCTGGTGTTTTTGATTCCCATCAAATGCACCAATAAACCAGCCAAAATCTCTTTCAATATGAATTTGATTTTTCATTCCATTCATCGCTTGCCTAAAGCTATATGCTTACAATGGTCTCTGCAAATGATCTGGATGGATCAGATGAAATGGATGGATC
>CAXEKM010000112.1:0-2996 GCA_963996645.1 uncultured Marinoscillum sp. | reverse complement strand
AGTTATTACGACTACTATCAGCCTGAAGCGTTTATTCCTACCACCAACTTATACATTGAAAAAGATCTTTCCATCAATGATGAGATAGAGAAGCTTCGTTTAGCTGCTACTTCTTCACTTCTTTCCGGTAGAAGGGATGTGATTGTTGTTGCATCTGTTTCCTGTATCTATGGTATTGGCAATCCTGAAGAATTTGGTAAAAACGTCATCAAAGTTCAGGAGGGGGATTCCATTCCTAGAAGTCAGTTCTTGTTTAACCTGGTAGATATCTTATACAGCAGAACTGAAGCTGAGTTTAAGCGTGGGACATTCCGTGTAAAAGGTGATACGGTTGATGTTTTTGTGGCGTATGCTGACTTTGCGTATCGCTTTATTTTCTGGGGTGATGAGATAGAAAACATTCAACGTATAAATCCTGAAACGGGGGAAAAGCTTTCCGAAGAAAGGATTATTACGATATTCCCCGCCAATCTATTCGTAACCGGAAAGGATTTGCTGAATACGGCAATACATGAAATTCAGGATGATCTTGTCGCTCAGGTTGGTTTCTTTGAACAGGAACGGAGATTTCTGGAGGCTAAAAGATTAAAAGAGCGAACAGAGTTTGATCTGGAAATGATTCGTGAAATCGGCTATTGCTCTGGAGTAGAGAATTATTCTAGATACTTCGATAGAAGAACTCCAGGAGCTAGACCTTTCTGTTTACTGGATTATTTTCCAGATGACTTCTTAATGGTGATTGATGAGAGTCACGTGACAATACCTCAGGTTCGCGCCATGTGGGGCGGTGATCGAAGTAGAAAAGTGAATCTCGTTGATTATGGATTCCGGCTTCCTTCTGCATTGGATAACCGACCATTGACTTTCAATGAATTCGAAGAGATGATCAATCAGGTAGTATTCGTTAGTGCGACGCCTGGAGAATACGAATTAAGAAAGTCTGAAGGCGTAGTTGTGGAACAATTAATTCGTCCTACTGGATTGCTTGATCCGATTATTGAAGTCCGTCCGAGTGTAAATCAGATTGATGATTTGATGGAGGAAATTCAACTTCGTGTAGAACGCGAGGAACGCGTTTTGGTGACTACTTTGACCAAGCGAATGGCGGAAGAGTTGACTAAATACCTGGTGAATGCTGGTGTCAAAACCAGATATATTCACTCAGAAGTAGACACTCTGGATCGTGTGGAGATCTTGCGTGAGCTTCGCTTGGGGGTGTTTGATGTGTTGGTTGGCGTGAACTTACTAAGGGAGGGTCTTGATTTGCCAGAGGTGTCTCTTGTAGCGATTATCGATGCAGATAAAGAAGGGTTCCTTCGAAACGAGCGTTCTTTAGTACAGACGATAGGTCGTGCCGCAAGAAATGAAAACGGAATGGTGATTATGTATGCCGATAAAATCACAGATTCTATGCAGCGTTCTATTGATGAGACCAATCGTAGAAGGGCCATTCAAGAAGCTTATAACGAAGAGCACGGCATTACACCTAAAACAGTTATTAAAAATCGCGAAGCTATTCTAGGGCAGACTTCTGCTGCTGATAAAAAGAAAGGAGCCAAGAAATACTATACAGGAGAAGAACAGGAAGCTTCTGTTGCTGCTGATCCGGTTGTGGCATACATGAATAAGGATCAGTTGAAGAAACTGGCTGATGATACGCGTAAGAAGATGGAGAAAGCAGCCAAGGATCTTGACTTTATGGAGGCAGCTCGACTTAGGGACGAGATGATGGAAATAGAGAAAATGATGAAAGGGTAAAACCAATGCTCAAGATCGCTGCTCACCTTTTGGTGATAGTTATTCTGACTGTTCTAACGCAAATAGGTGGTGTCCTTTATTTATTGGTATTCATTGTTTCTAGAAAGCTGAAGCTGTATTCCTGGAGGCGTATGCTTCTGTTTTTAGGGGTTTATATTCTTTTTGCAAATGTAATTGTTCCTTTCATTGCTCCTGTTTTTGGGCGAAAACCACTGCCACGTTCAGGAAATCTAAGCCCTGTATCTTATTTGACATGCATTTTGAATCGCCATTATGTTTCACCAGAATTATATGATGTATTAGTTGATATGTCAGCTAATTATCACGAAGAATATGGTGTTCCCGTCAATTATTTAGATGCGAACTTTCCATTCTTCAATGGATTTCCTTTGATGCCACACTTGAGTCATAATGATGGTAAAAAGGTTGATTTGGCATTTAGTTACAATGATGCAGCTGGTCAAATGACTGAAAAAGTGCCTTCATGGATTGGCTATGGAGTATATGATGAGCCGAGAGGTGCAGAGGTTGATTATCCAGAGATTTGTGCTGAAAAGGGCTATTGGCAATATGGATTGTTAAAATGGATAACTCCAGCAAATGAGGAATATGTTGTCGATACTGGTAGAACTTCTTGGATCGTTACGGAGAGTGCTCAATACGATCAGGTGTCCAAAATTTTCATTGAGCCACATTTAAAGGAGCGATGGGGATTTGCTAATAATGATAAAGTTCGATTCCATGGTTGTGGAGCTGTGCGTCATGATGATCATATTCATCTTCAGATCAAATAACGTTAAGAAGATTTTTCTTTTATTTTTGCCCACAATCAACTGATTTGATATGTACAAGCGCATAAATGGAATTCAACATATTGGTGTTGGAGTGTTAGATTCTGAAGTTTCTCAGAAATGGTATCGTAAATTTTTAGGAATGGACATCCGAATGTTTGATGGAGTAGCTCCTGCGCCATTGATGGATGTTTATACGCATAATGAAACGATCACCAAAAGGGCTTCAATGATTCTAAACCTTCAGGGCGGTTGTGCTATGGAGGTTGTGAATCCTACTTCATTTCAACCTAAGAAGGTTGAGTTTGATGTGGAGCTAGGAGATATAGCTATCTATATCAATCAGGTAAAGACAAGAGATATTCAGAAAGCATTTGAATACTTCAAGGTCAATGGAGCTAAGTTACTTTCGGATTTAGTCAAAATGCCTGATGGTTCCTCTACGTT
>CAXEKM010000111.1:0-2302 GCA_963996645.1 uncultured Marinoscillum sp. | reverse complement strand
GAAAGAAAATCCAACCAATGAAGAAGAGAACTTTATGATTGGTGTGGCGGTATCTGACAAGCCAACTGGTCCTTTCAAAGACTTGTATGATCGACCAATCTTTAACCCTGGGTATCCGGTAATCGATGCGAACCTATTTGTAGATGATGATGGTAAAAATTACCTCTACTATTCCAGAGCCTGTTACAAACATCCAGTAGAAAGTGAAGTAGCCGACTGGGCAAAGGAGCAAGGCATGTACGAAGAAATTGAAGAAAGCTGGGTGTATGGCGTAGAGTTGAAGCCTGACTTTAGCGGTGTAATTGGTGGACCTAAACTACTTCTGAAACCGCCAACCAGAATGGATGATGAGCAGGCAGAGTGGGAGAGCAGATCGGTTACTTCTAATGAAATTAATAGACGTTGGACGGAGGGTTCTTTCTTATTCAAGAAGAATGGAGTCTATTACATCATGTACTCTGCTAATTACTATGCTGGGAAAAACTATGCAGTAGGTTATGCTACGGGTAGCAGTCCTCTTGGACCATTTATCAAAGCATCCAACAATCCTGTACTTCAAAAGAATGTGGAGCAAGGAGGGGATGTAACAGGTACTGGACACAATATGGTCTTGTTCTCGCCTGATAGTTCCAAGATGTATTGTGTATATCATGGACGAACTACTCAGAGTGGTCAGGATAGAGTAGTATTTATTGACGAAATGCACATCAATAAAGATGGTCAATTAGTAGTAGATGGTCCATCTACAAGCAGTAAGCCACTTCCTTTCAGTAAATAATGTCTTGCGAGGTTTGGAGTCATTTGAAAGATGACTCCTAATTGATAAAATCAAATCATACATGTTCTCAAAATACGTTCAAACCTTAATTATTATTTGTGTCATTACAATGGCCTCTTGTGGTCAAAAAGGAACTGATTCCCCTGATCCAGAGGTGGAAGAAGTAAATGATCAGACACAATATTTCAGCAATCCAATTGGTGGCTATGAAGCAGACCCGTGGGTAGTCTTCAAAGATGGGTTTTATTACTACACTGCTACCAATGGGGGATCTATTGTAATTAGGAAATCAAAGAATTTGCACGAAGTAGCCAAGGTTCAGGGGATTACCGTTTGGCAACCATCACCCGATGGAGAGATTAAGAATGCCATTTGGGCACCGGAATTGCATTTTATTGGTGATCGTTGGTATGTGTATGCCGCAGGAAGTCCTTGTGGTGATTTTACAAAATGTTTCCAGGAAAGTTTTGTGTTAGAAAGTACTACGGAGGATCCACTAGGAAGCTATGAATACAAAGGTATCATTGCTGAAGGTATCGATGGCACTGTCCTGCAGAGGGAGAATGGAGACAACTATTTCCTATGGATGCGAACTGCTGATGGTGAGACTGAGCATATTTCCATTGCTAAAATGATCTCTCCATGGGAAATAGAAGAAGACATCACGAAAGTTTCAATAGAGCCATTTTTGGATTGGGAAACTCGTGATCAGTATACCAACGAAGGTCCTGAAATCTTACAGCGGGGTGATACTACATTGGTCATCTATTCTGCGAGTGCCAGCTGGACACAGTGGTACTGTTTAGGTGCATACATCAACGTGGATGGGGACTTGATGAACAAAGAATCATGGATAAAATACCCAGAGCCACTATTTGAAAAGTCTGATGTCAATTACATCTACGGACCAGGACACTGTGCCTTTACACAGTCACCAGATGGGACTGAGGATTGGATTATTTATCATGCCATGTCAGATCCAAATGGCGGCTGGGGAGGTCGCCAGCCACGCATTCAAAAGTTTACCTGGCAAGCAAATGGTTTGCCTGACTTTGGAGTACCCGTACCGGATGGTAAGCGGATAGAAGTGCCATCGGGGACAGAATAAAATGCTTTAAATAATTAACGATTGGGGGAAGCCGTCGGCCTACGGGCTGGCGGTTTTGTGTTTATGGGCATTTCTAAGTTTGGAAAGACAGATATTCATTTACTTTGAGCAGAATTAGCATCACGGAGATATCATGAGAAATCTGAAAGATAATGTTGTAGTAGTGACAGGCGCGGCTTCCGGAATTGGAAGAGAGTTGGCTATTGAACTCGCAAAGAAAGGTTGTCACTTAGCTATATCAGATGTGAACGAAGCAGAACTACAACAAACTGTGGAATTACTCAAAGTCTATGAAGTCAAAGTGAAAGCTGACAAGTTAAACGTGGCTGATAAAGACGCATTTTTTCAATATGCTGAAGAGATAATCGCTCATTTTGGTTATGTGGATCGAGTGATCAATAATGCCGGAAGATCTG
>CAXEKM010000110.1:0-1553 GCA_963996645.1 uncultured Marinoscillum sp. | reverse complement strand
TTCCTGGTCATTTGATTTACCAGATAAGGATCGTCCATTAGGAGTTCGCGGGCGAAGAGATGCACCGCGTGTAGGCGCACACTTGAGTCAAACGGAAGAAACGCCTGATCACATGATCACTAGTCCTGCAGCCAGAGCATTAAACACAGCCTTAATCATTGGAGATGAGTGGGGATTCCCTGAAAATGAAATCGAGCTAAGTGAGGAACTATACCATACAGCACCTTCAGAAATTTTATCTTTCCTAAAAGGACAGAGTGATGACCTGGAGTCTATAGCCATTTTTGGACATAACCCTGGCTTCACTGAATTAGTGAACATCCTTGGCACGGAATATTTGGACAACCTACCTACTGGTGGTGTCTATGCTTTTACATTCAGAGCTAAAAAATGGTCAGATATTTCAGAAGATAATGCGGAGAAAAAGGTTTTTATCGCTCCAAAAAGACTCCATAGCAAATAAGAGAACTTTCACTAAATTTCAGGAATGGAAGATTTCCTAAACAGTTTTCCGTACACCTACTATAGAATTGGCATCCGATATGTGATAGCTGCTGGCGTCGCTTTTCTCTTATTCTATGTGATTTTCAGAAGACAAAAGTTCTTCAAAAAGATCCAGTCTAAATTTCCTAAGCAAACTGACTATTATCGAGACCTAGTCTATAGTCTGGTAACTATTGCCATATTCACAGTAATCGCTCATTTGAGTTTTGTGACCTTTAGAAGCAATAACGTTTTGATTTACGAATGGGGTGCTAAGTCTGGATGGTACTGGTTACTAACTGTAGTACCCATTTTCATCATTCACGACTTTTATTTTTATTGGGCACATCGCCTGATGCATCATCCAAAAATTTTTACATCAGTCCACAAAGTGCACCATTTATCAACCAATCCATCTCCCTGGACAGCTTATGCTTTTCATCCTTTAGAGGCTGTTATCGAAACATTGATTATCCCAATACTGGTGTTTACTATACCAACACATCCTTTTATCATTGTGCTGTTCATGATATTCCAGATCATTTACAATGTCTATGGTCATCTCGGATTTGAGCTATTTCCTAGCGGATTTCATAAAACTAAAATAGGCCGGTATATCAACACCTCCGTAGCACATAACCAACATCACAAAAAGTTTACAGGCAACTTTGGACTTTACACATTGGTCTGGGATCGATTATTTGGAACTATTAGAGCTGACTATGATGAAGACTATGAAGCTACCACAACCAAAATATAAAAAGCGGACCAAGCGACTTCCTAGTTTTGCGGGATACTGAATGAGGTCTTGCCATTCGTATATTACTGAGTTTTCTTCCGCCATGTTTCGGCCAACACTACCTTCACACACCCATCTGATGGTTACTGAAACATTAGAAATATTCTGCCTAAAAGGGCCTCCTCTGAATCTTTTCGGCAGGTAAAAGAAGTATCACACGATCATCATCAACTTCAAAATATGAACTAGATTAGCAACAAGTTTATTTTGTAAGCTTCAATCTACGACAAGTATTAACCAAGTATATGAAAAAAAAGATTCAGAAAATTCT
>CAXEKM010000109.1:0-3124 GCA_963996645.1 uncultured Marinoscillum sp. | reverse complement strand
TTTCCATGGTAATCACTTAGACCCCAGCCAAGTCCATATCCGGAGAAATGTCTTCCATTGCTATTGGTAGCAACTTTATTGTTATTGTGTGGAGTCCAAATGATGTTGTGCTGTTTGTAGTCAATGATGGTGTCCTCATTCCAGATGCCATGCTCAATGTTCATCATCATCCATTTGGCCATATCATCTGAGCTGCTTATGATTCCACCTGCAGCACCCATGTTGTCCCAGTTTACCCATTCGATTACTTCTTGTTCATCTTCCATGGGTTTGTGAGGCATCGCATAGTTGCCTTTCCCAGATAAGTCATCTGTCGAGGTGATGGATCTGTTCATTCCCAGTGGGCCGAAAAAGGATTCTTTCACATAGTCGCTCCAGTCTTTACCAGTTACTTTTTTGATGACTTCTCCAGCAGTAATGAACATTAGGTTAGAATAACCATAACCTGCTCGGAATTCGTACGCCTGAGGAACAAACTTCACTTTTTTGATTACCTCTTCAGCAGTGAGTTCACTTTTATACCACATGAGGTCTCCACTGAATGTTCCTAAGCCTACACGGTGACAAAGCAAATCTTCGATAGTGGTATGTGCGGTCGTGTAGGAGTCATATAATTCGAAATAGGGTAGATAATCAACTACTTTGTCGGTCCATTTGATTTTACCTTCAGCTACTAAGTTGGCTAAAGAGGACGCTACGAATGCCTTTGTATTAGATGCTATTGCAAAGAGTGTCTCATTGGTTATAGGTTCTTTTGAGTTAAGAGATAAGGTTCCATAGCCTTTTGATAAGACGATTTCTCCATCCTTTACTACAGCTACAGCCATACCTGGAATCTTCCAGTCCTTCTGAGCTTTGGCAAAGTATTGGTCTAATTTTTCAATGTCTGCTTGTCCAAAAGTGGTAAGGACTAGCAGTACTAGCGCGCTTAATGCGAATATCCTCTTCATATGATTTCCTTTTGATGCAAAATAATCATTGGAGAGCAAATGCGAGGAAGCCTATTCTTCTTTTAGATAAGTCAGTATTTGCTGTATGATTTGTTCTGGAGATTGCTCAATGGAGACATGATATGCGTTTATAGGAATTTCAAGGGTGTCGAATTGGCTATTTAACATACCTGCTTTCATGAAATGTCCTTCACGAGTGTTCATACGTGCAGCTATCAGTTCCTTGCTCCCATTTAGATAAACCCATGAATAGATTTCATTAGGATCCATTAGTTCTCGGTAAGATTCTTTTAGTGCTGAGCATGCCAATACAGCTGTTTTATTGGACTTCAAGAGATCAGCAAGTTTCAATAACCAGGGATGTCGATCCTCATCATTTAAAGGTTGACCGCTGGCCATCTTATCTTTGTTGCTTTTTGGATGATAATCATCCGCATCAAAGAAGTTGTAATTCAGCTCTTTAGCTAGCAAAGATCCAATGGTGGATTTGCCAGATCCGGATACTCCCATGATGATAATCGGTTGACTCATAGACAAAAGAATTTCAAACTATACCTCGGTTAAGTTAAGGAAAATTACAGATCAATTTGGTTAAAGGGAATTTGTGCCTACTATTATTTTGAATAGTTCTAAATAATCCTTCATGAAGTAAGTCGCATCATATAACTTAGCGCCAACATTTTTCAGTACCAGCAAGTTGTCCTTGGAATGATTACATTTTTGGTCTTTCTTCCGTTCCTTTTAGGCTTTGTGGTCATCGGTGTATACGGTGAGCGTAAGATTGCTGGGTTCATACAAAACAGGCTCGGGCCAATGGAAGTAGGTCCTGTTGGTTTATTCCAAACCATTGCAGATTTGCTCAAAATGCTGCAAAAGGAAGATATCCGCCCTAAAGCCATTGATAAGATCTTATTTCTGTTAGCTCCAATAGTGGTTTTTGGTTCCATTTTCGCGGGTTATGCGAGTTTGCCATTGACTACAGAGATAGAAGGTGCTGGCTTTTCTGTTGGAGTGTTTTTCCTCTTATCCATCGTTTCTATAGATGTTTTAGGTATTCTAATGGCCGGATGGGGATCGAACAATAAATACTCCCTTTATGGAGCGATGCGATCCGCAGCTCAAATTGTTTCCTACGAAATTCCATTAGGATTATCCGTATTGGCTGTGGTGATGTATTGTCAGACTTTGGATTTACAAACTATCAGTGCTAGTCAGGGTGTTTTAGGAAATGAACCAACCTATTTATTTGGGATCAAATCATTGGAAGTTACCGGAGTGGGCGGATTCTTAAGTTGGAATGTATTCACCATGCCATTCATGTGGATTGTGTTTGTCATTTTTTTCATTTCTAGTTTAGCAGAGTCAAATAGAGTTCCGTTCGATTTGCCAGAATCAGAATCAGAGTTGATAGGAGGATACTTTACAGAATATAGTGGCTTCCGCTGGGGAATTTTCATGTTGGCAGAGTATGCCATGATGCTTTTGGTGTCATTCCTGGGAGCGATATTGTTCTTTGGAGGTTGGAATACGCCATTACCGAACATTGGATTTGCACTTGCAGACTGGACCACTGGACCAATTTGGGGTGTAGTGTGGTTATTTAGTAAGGCTACTTTCTTCATCTTCCTTCAGATTGTTATTCGTTGGACCTATCCAAGGTTGAGAGTGGATCAGCTGATGTCACTTTCCTGGAAGTATCTGACACCTGCAGCCATTTTGTTGTTGTTTATTGTTGGGATTTGGAAATTGTGGATGGCATGAGCAACTATTTTAAGAACATAAAAGAAGCTATCAGCTCGGTCACATCAGGACTGAAGTTGACTTTTAGATATTTAGGGGAGGCTCGGCATTCTAGAGAGCCCATTGGGATTGAGGACGAAAACTATTTCGAGGTAGACAAGGGTATTGTCACATTGGAATATCCTTACGAGTCGTTGCCCGTTCCTGACAATGGCCGTTACAGATTACACAATGAAATTGATGACTGTATCGTCTGTGACAAGTGTGCCAAAGTTTGTCCGGTAGATTGTATAGATATTGATGCCATCAAGGCACCAGAAACATATGGAGTGACTTCAGACGGTACTCCTAAAAGAATTCATGCGGCCAAGTTTGATATCGACATGTCAAAATGCTGCTTCTGTGGACTGTGTACTACAGTTTGTCCTACGGAA
>CAXEKM010000108.1:0-2944 GCA_963996645.1 uncultured Marinoscillum sp. | reverse complement strand
TGGATAAGATGGAAACACTTAACCAAAAAGGCTACCTCCTCTATCAAAAAATTGTCTATCAAAGCTTAAAAAACCTTTCCACTGTAGACAACTATCAGCCTTGGATGTTGGAAGGTGACACCTTTAGCTTAAAGAAATTTGAAAGTGAATCCAGTGAATTACAACATGACGGCACAGCTAATTTCCATATAGCCTTCCATCACCTGTATGTAAATTACCTGTTTGGGAAGTTTGAAAATGCATTAGCAGGTGCCGACAAATGCAAAAGCTTGCTGGATGTAGTTGTGAGTACAGCATATGTTCCTGTAGTACACTTCTACGACTCGCTCATATGTGCGAAACTGATAAAATCAGGAAAAAGATCAGATAACTCAAAGCTGATCAAACGTATCAAAGCGAACCAGAAGAAAATGAAAAAGTGGGCAGATCATGCCCCTATGAACTTCCTTCATAAGTACCTGGTCGTAGAAGCTGAATTAACTTCGATCATCAAGCCTTCCATTGTCATAAAAGGGATCTATGATGAGGCTATCAAAAATGCTCTGGACAATGACTACCTAAATGAGGCTGCAGTAATCTATGAACTGGCTGGCAGGCATTACTTTACTACTAATGACGAATCGCTTCAGATCTACTATTTAGCGAAAGCCTTAAAACTTTACCGAAAGTGGGGAGCTAATACGAAAGCCGAAGATCTTAAACGAGAATTTCCATTTGTCTACGAAAAACGCAAACGAGACATTCAAGCAAGCTTTTCGCAAGGAACATTCTCTTTTGGATCCATGAGTGGTAACAACCTGCTCGATCTCGCATCTGTATTAAAAGCTGCAAGTACGATCTCTAGTGAAATTCAATTATCCAAAGCAATACCTAAGCTGCTGAATATTGTTGTCGAGAATGCAGGAGCTCAATCCGGAGCCTTTGTTTTGATTCAAGATCAGGTAGCCAACTTGCACGCTGTTTGCGATACCGAAGACGGTGCACGAGTGGTAGATCCTACCCCTATTGAGAAGGATGAAAACCTACCAATTTCAGTCTTACAATATGTGCGACGCACGAAGGACACGGTTATTTTAGATGAGCCTCACAAAGACGAACGATTCCAAAAGGATGTATATCTGATTAAAAACAAAGTGGCGAGTATGCTTTGTTTACCGATCATCCACCAGCAAGAGTTGATCGGAATCATTTATTTAGAGAACAGACTTACAAAAGGAAACTTCAATACGGACAGAACGGATTTACTTTCTTTACTGTCTGGCCAAATTGCCATCACGGTTAATAACGCATTGTTGTACGATACTTTAGAGCAAAAAGTAATCGAACGAACCAAGGAAATCGAAAAGCAAAAAGAAAAGCTTCACCGACAAAACAAACAACTTACAGATCTCAATGAAGAGAAGGATTTTCTGATCAGTGTAGTTTCACATGACTTGAGAAATCCACTGCAACTAATCAAAGGCTATACCAGCCTCGTCCTCCGTGAGAAATCAGAGAATATAGAGGAATACCTTGGACATGTGATTGAATCCTCGGACCGCATGGAAAGCTTTATTTCGAGAATACTAAATGTAAGTGCTATCAACTCAGGTGATATCCGAATAAACTGGTCGTCACAAAATATTGTAGACCTTCTGAAAGCAGAAGTAGACAACTTCATTCCTGCTGCCCAAAATAAAAACATTGACCTAAGTTTCCTCCCTGAGGTAGATTCTCTTACTGCTCAGATAGATAAAGGCTATTTCAGTCAGATAGTTGAAAACCTGATCTCCAACGCTCTCAAATACACACACAAAAATGGAATGGTAGAAGTGTTGCTAGAATTGCTGGAAAGTGGAGATTATTATCGTATTGTGGTAAAAGACAATGGTCAAGGCATCTCGATCAGGGATCAAAAACTGCTATTCAGCAAATTCCAAAAACTTAGCTCCACTCCTACAGATGGCGAATCTTCAACTGGTCTTGGGTTAGCCATTGTTAAAAAATATGTAGAAGCCATGAATGGTCATATCTGGTGTGAAAGCGAATATGAAAAAGGTGCCTCGTTCTTCGTGGAATTTCCGATAGAAAAGTAAATAGTAGGGAATACCTTCGCATTCCCGTTTTTCTATCAACCACAATTTAGATACATCATGAAGTTTGCTAACAAAGCACTAGTTGTACTTCTGCTTAGTGCCATAACCTATTCAACCTCAGCTCAAATCAGCGGGATAGTTGCATCTGAAAACTCCGCACTACTTGAGGGAGTTCATATTCTTAATCAAACTTCTAAAGCACATGCACATTCTGACCAAAAGGGTTATTTTGAAATAGAAAACACCTATAAAGGAGATACTTTGCTGATAAGCCATGTTGGTTTTCTACCTCAACTAGTTTTGGTTCAATCTTCCAGTCAGCTCAATATTTACCTTCAGGAAAAAGTATTTGATCTGGAAGAAGTCTATGTCTCTCCCAAAATTGATGCAATCAATGTTCTTGCAGATTTCAATGTAAAAACCAACCCGGTGAATACATCTCAAGAAATTTTGAGACAAGTACCCGGTCTTATTATCGGTCAGCATGCTGGTGGAGGTAAAGCCGAACAGATATTCTTAAGAGGTTTTGATATTGACCATGGGACTGACATCAGTATTTCTGTGGATGGAATGCCTGTGAACATGGTATCTCATGCACATGGTCAAGGTTATGCTGATCTCCATTTTGTTATCCCTGAAGCGATTAACCAATTAAACTTTGGCAAAGGACCTTATTATGCAAATCAAGGAAATCTAGCTACAGCTGGATATGTAGAGTTGAAAACAAAAGATGCCCTGACAAACAATCAAGTAAAACTGGAAGTAGGGCAATTCAATTCTCAGCGAATATTAGGCATGTTTCAATTGGTTAATGGAGATAAACACAAAGCGTATATCGCAAGTGAATACCAACTAACAGACGGGCCATT
>CAXEKM010000107.1:0-9942 GCA_963996645.1 uncultured Marinoscillum sp. | reverse complement strand
TCTCCATTAAAAATTTCATTAATATTCAAGCTGAGTGTATCTCTCACTACTGCTTCGCATGCATCCCCATTGGCATGGTGTGCAAGAAAAAATCTTTCTTGACCAGCAGTCTCCCAATTGGTATCCCACCAGGTATAAAAACTGTGTTCATTACAACCACCTGAGTATTCAACAATGACTCTCCAGCTATTTCCATTTTTAGGTGTAACAGCGATAATGTTGAATGGATCATTAGAAATACCTAAATCATCGAACTCTCCGTCCAGGTAATTCAGCTGATTTTCGATATAACTATCTGTAGCGTCTAATGCAGTGTCTAGACATCCTACAAGGACAGTCGATACAATAAATATTAAAATAAGGTTGGTATACTTCATTCTATTGACAAAGACACACAGTGTGTCAATAGGGTTTAAACAGAACAAAGAAAATTGAAATAATTGAGAAAAAGCAAGAACCGAGGAGTTTGAAACATAATGCTTAGTTATACATTTATCACCTCGGTTCTCTTGAAACGACTCACGCCATTTTGACAAGAGAACAATTTATGTTTGAAAAACCCTTATGTATGTAAAAAGCCGAGGGGGTTGAAACATAATGCGGTTTGACATATATACCCTCGGCTAATCAATTCTGATTATCGGCAATGTATATGATAGTTCCGGTTTATACAAGTAGGCTTTTGTAATCATCATGTTTTTTAAAATAAGCGGTCACAAACTCACACGAAGGTTTAATTTTCAAATGCTGCTCTCTTGCGAAATTGATTGCAGCTTCTACCAAAGCAGTACCAATCCCAAAACCTCTAAACTCTCTAGGAACAGAAGTTGAAGTCAATTCAATATACTGATCACCATGTCGCTTGTAATGCATTTCCGCATTTCCAGATCTTACTTTGATATACAACACTTTACCTATTAGGTCATGTTGTACTCTTAAATTTGATTTTGTAACACTCATAATTTAATGTTTTATAAAAAGCCCACCGATTGTAAACAACCGATGGGCAAGGTGTATGAAAGGGAATTAATTCTTAAAGCCGGTAACCCTTAAATTTTTAAGGATTATGATCCAAGGTCAAGTCTGATAGAAATGTCAGTATTAGAATTGGCTTCAACACCCAAAATATCCAACACTACATCCAAAGAACCTCCAACTGCTAATTCAGTCTGAATCAATGAAGTAAACTCATACTCTTCTTCCTCTGATTCTAGAGCTCCTTTTTCAAATACACCTACGACCATTTCGTAATCTGCTTCTTCCATGAAAGCAAGTGTAAATGTCCCATCATCAGCAACAACAGCACTGTTAATTGAGTTCTCAAATCTGCCTTCTAATCCTGATCCATCTTGATCTTCTTTTTCAGCTTCATTAAACATACCGTCTGCATAAGCATAAACTACAAGTTTGGTTTCTACTCCAGCAGTTTCCATTTGGCTTTTCATTTCCTCATAGTTCTCTACTGTACCAGTAATGGTGCCTGATATATTAGCTTTTACAAGTCGCGCAGTAGATCTCAACATAAATTCACCCTCTGTAGATGTTTCTACAAAAGCCTTTCTCAAGTCTACATCAGCAACAAGATCTGTCTGAGATTCTGCCATCACCTCAAAGTCACCAATAATTTCATACTCAGTAGTATTACTCTCAAGATCTACATTTGAAGTAGTATTATCTGTAAACTGGACATATGCTGGCTGATCCTCATCCAAAATAAATGTTATATCAGAGTAAGTACCTGCATTCAATTCCAGATTTCCCATATCATAAGTTCTTCCGTTTTGATAAGCCATCAGGTTAAATTCCTGAGTTGCATCAAACATAACCGTAGCGTCAT
Source organism: uncultured Marinoscillum sp. (assembly GCA_963996645.1). Taxonomy (GTDB): domain Bacteria; phylum Bacteroidota; class Bacteroidia; order Cytophagales; family Cyclobacteriaceae; genus Marinoscillum. Next base: position 8,105 of record CAXEKM010000107.1, on the reverse strand, counting down.
TTGCATCGTCATCACCATCCACTTCTATACCCTTCACATTCAAGAAAACGCCTGTAACATTTTCTGCATCTACTGCCGCATCCGTAGCAGCTACATTTACTGTTCCTTTGGAGGTGGAATTTTGTGGCTCTTCCACATCATCATTTGAGTCGCATGATGAAAAAGCCATTGCTGTGCAAACACTGGCTACCGCTAAGAAATTAAATTTTGTCCTTTTCATAATGTATATAATTTTTAGTTCGGATAGCCTAGGTGCCAGCTTCATGCCAAGAAACTAGGCAAATCACCTAAGTCACTGATGGACAGTCCAAAAAAGAAAAGGAGAATTTTTTAAAAATTTGAGATTTTAATCAATCGTAGAAAATCATTATCAATCTGGGGATTTATTTGCCCACAACCACGGTTTGCTTGAGCGTTTGTGTATTGCCTGAGTTATCATACAGTTCAAACAAGACCACATAATACCCTCTTCGTACCACAGAGCCACCATAAGAAGTACCATCCCATCGGAAAAATCCAGTTGTACCTAATGACTCACCTCTTGCTAAATCGGCCACTGGTTGCCCCATTTGATTATAGACAGTTACATTGGCAAATTGTCCTGTCTGATCCAGTTGATAATTAATGGTGGTAAAAGATTGGTGAGCTGCACTTCTGTTTCCTGGTACAAATACTTTCGGCTGTATAGATACTGTAGCCGTAGCCAATGGCACATCAAACTGCTGTGAATTCAGCGCTCCTGGAGTAGCAAATCCAACCGCTGAAGAAGCAGACGTCCAGTTATCTGAATCTTGAGTTTCACTTTTAGGATCAATACGCTCCAGAGAAACTCCATCTACACTTTCCAGGAATGATAAATGAAAATCTTCATCATAAGTGAACTGATCCATTAATTTCCCTGAAGAATTGAACACCAACACCTCTCCATTGGTATTCGGCATTGATGGAATTGACGAAACCTGGAGTTGGTTTTTGGTCATTAGTGGATATTGATTCTTCACTGTAATAGTGTCCGTTGAGATTGCAACTGATTCAGTAGGCTTCAAAACATAGTGTTCCAAAATCAAGTCAGGGGCATCAGAAGCATTTCCTAGTCCCCATTCATATAGATCAATGTATTTGCTGGATGTGTTAAGCAATTCGATAAAATCTACTCCTTCAGTTCTTGGGTTGAATAGTACTTCATTTAACACCACATCTCCAACCACAGCTTCATCAGGCAAAACAAAACTGGCGGAGTTAGTTTGAACGGCATTCCCCAGACAATCTATAGTTCCAAAAACTTCTATTTGTACAGGCTGATTTTTAACCAGATTATCTTCCAGGTATACATAAAGTGAGTGATTTGTTTCACCAAAAGATATAGATCGCACCGCCAGCGATGGCTCAAATATCAATACGGTATTCGCTGGACTATTGACTCCTAGTGGTTCATCAAACTCGAGCTCAACAACAGAATTATTCAATGCGCGAGCAGTAATGAGTTTTGGACCAAAATTATCAGGAACTCCTTCTGTTGCGGCATTAACTAATCCAGGTGTCCCTCCATCTAGACTTGAGGAAGACGTCCAGTTTTCCTTCCCACCACATGGATTGTTCACATCCTTCATTTCCAGACTATAACCTCCATCTTTCGCACTCTCCACATGCCATGACAAGTCATAGGATACTTCAAACATTTCCTGGTTTCTATAAACTAATGATAAGCGCTCTCCAGAGTTATTCAATGCACTCCAACCTGAAACACCTACCACCTGAATAGATGGATCAAAATCGCCTACTCTTGATGTAGTAGTCAACACCAAATATTCACCTGGTAAAATGGTGACTGCAGGAAGATCTACCGTATCGGTAGCATCCATTAACTGAACTCCTTCCAGAGATAAAACGGAGGTAGATCGATTGTATAATTCCAGATATTCTGCCGATGGTAATCCAATGGCAGGATCCGGATCGGCCATAATCTCCGTAATGATCAATTCATTATACTCGGGAGCTACTCCTAATGCCACGGTAAACTCAATCGGATCAATTGAATTTCCAGAACAATCAGTGACATTAGATAGTCTAATTATTTGTTCTGTTGCAGCATCGATCTCAGCCAATAATTCAACTGTAAGTTCTTGATTTCGATCATCAGTGACCGATCGATTCCTGGCAATAGCACCCTCGACATTAGCAGATATCAAGGACAGGCTATCCATCACTTCATTAAATGTAAATCGAAGGGTATAAGCATCTATAACCTCAAACGATGTGACCAAAGGCTTTGTACCATCAGGACCGTCACTATAGATACTATTTTGCCTTCCAGGTGTACCTCCGCTGACATCCTGGGATTCACTCCAGTTACTTGATGTTGGGCAGGCACTATTAGGATTAATCATTTCTAACGCATACCCACCTGACTTTTTCTCAGGATCCAAAAACCAATCATCTTCATAGCTCACTTCATCAATAGTGACTTCTGTAGCTAAAGAAATGGTCTCTCCTGAATTGGTCAGAGAAGGCCAATCAGACACTCCTATTACCTCACCATAAGTAGCGAACTCCTGTGATGCATCTGCAGATGTCACAATCACATAGGCACTGTCTGAGATCAAATACTCACCCAATAATCTGGATGAGTTACTATCTCTGAATCGCACATTAGCCAGTGACAGCAATTCATCCGTATTATTATAAATTTCTATATACTCTGCCGAAGGTAGCCCGATAGCAGGATCAGGATCTGCCATAACTTCTGTAATCTTCAAATCGCCGGGTAGAGGATCTCTGCCAAAGCCAAATACAAATGTGGTATCATTCATTGGTGTTCCGGTGCAATCTCTGGCTCCAGAAAGTAATGCCTCATAATAACTTCCAACGTCCAACTCGTTAAATCGAATGGATAGGAACTCATGATTGTCACCAGACACCTCTCGACTAATCAGATTGGTCTCTTCAATTGAAAAAGCCACGTCCAGAAGTGACAAGCTATCCATTGGTTCACTAAATTCAATCAAAACCTCAGAAGTAGAGATTTTAGTAAAGTCTGTTACCGTTGGAGCAACACCATCCGCACCTTCTCGATATACAGAGTTTTGTTCTCCAGGAGTTCCTCCAGTCTCATTGTTAGAAGCTGCCCAGTTCTGTTCATCAGAACATGTTCCTGTAAAACTGATTCTTTCTAAAGAATAACCTCCTTCATCTTTCACACTATCATGATACCAGGAAGACTCGTAATGTAAAGAGTCGATTAACTCATTAAGTATTGTTTTGAGAGTAAGCGATTCTCCGCTATTCGTCAAAGCAGGAAATCCATCGACATCCAATACATTTTCATGCTCAAACAGATCACGATTGTTATCAGACACCAAAACTACGTAACTATCCGATTCTAATAGATATGACGGCAATCCAACTTCAGTGGTTCCATCAGCCAACACCATGCCTTTTAAGTCAAACGTCCTATTTGAATTATTATACAGCTCTATGTATTCAACATCTGGCAAACCAACTACCGGACTTGGGTCAGCCATAATTTCAGTGATGATTACATCCTGGTATTCTGCCAAGGCAGGAGGATGGTATGTTAATTGGAGACTCTCCTCAATGGTAAAGTTACCAGCCAAATCAGCCAAAGGATCTACATGTAATGAGTACTCTCCATTTCGGACTAATTGATTGTCGAAATCCAGAATAACGGAAGAATCATTTTCAAGAATTGTGGACTTAGGATTGCCGTAGCCTTCAAGATTATACTTATTCACTGATAATAGGTCGGATTGATCCATTGCCTCACTGTAGGTCAAGAGAAATCTTCCATTAAAATCAGATTCATATCTTACTAAATATGGATCCGTTTTATCGTTGAATATTCCCACTAAAAACTCGGGAATAGTTCTATCATAAACATCCACTAAACCATTCCATGCTACAACAGCAGTAGCATTAGCATTGATTTCATTTGCCAAGGTCAGTCGCACTAAACTTTTATCTTCACTATCCCATGATACCAAAGAAATAGTCTCACCTTCCACTTCAAAATTGGATGAATTAACCTCTTGTAAGTCATTTAAAAAATCAAGATACAATACACGATCATTGATCATCCCAAATCCCTCAAGTCCCACCTCAAAAAAACTGCTAATATCTGTATCTTGGAGATTTTCATCGTTTACCCCTTTCACATTATTTACTTCCAAATGCAGAGAATCTCCATCCTCAAAATCATCCGAGATAAATAGTTGATAGTTTTGATCAGTCAATTTGCGCACTGAGGTTAAAGAAAAACCCTCTAACAAATAATTGGACAAGACATCAGCACCTGATACAGCCTGACTATAAGTAAGTAGCAAGGATTGCTTCGAACTGGCAGCTAATGAAACCAACCTAGGCTGTAAAGTATTAACCGTTTGCTCTATAATACCCGATTTATTCCCTAACTGATCTTCTATAGAAGTTACGAACAAAGTCAAAGTCAACACTTGTGGCAAAGAATCAAATGTAAGGTTCACAGTTGAAGAATCCGGACCCAGAATTTGTACTAGACCTGGTGAAATGGAATTGGTTACATAATTCTCAACAGCAAGAGCAGACTCCTTCTCCAATGGTTCATCAAATTGAAGCTGAATCTGGTTTGGAGCAATCTGGAAAGATGCTATTACTATTGGTGGATTGATATCATAGGCAAAATCTATACGACGGGCAGAAGACATCTGATTACCACTCAAGTCTTCAATGCGTTGAATTGTCAGCGTATGATCATTGACAAATTTAGTTTGGAAGGTTAGCTTGACCTCTGAGGCGCTTACAAACTCCACCTTAACAGGTTGATCAGCACCATCCAAAAGGTAATTAAAAGACTTCAAAGCAGAAATGGTGTCTATTGCCTCGTTAAACCTAACTACCGCTTGACTATCATTCTGGGCCAATACTTCATTGATAGTAGGGGCTCGAGTATCATAGGTAAATACCACGGCAGGGGTAGCTAATCTCGATTCATGATCTGAGCTAAAGACATTGTTTACATATAATTTTAATGCTCTATTCTCTTCAAAATTTTCGCTAAATGACAACCTAAACTCGGTGATACCAATATCATCTTTATGAATAATAGTATCTGGATTTGATCCATTAGAACTTAAAAAATAATTCCTAATATCTGCTGCGGTCGGCGATGGCACCTCTTTGTATTTCAAAACCATCACATTGGAAGTCTCCACCCATACTGTGTCGATATCAGAAGTAAACATGAAATCCATAGTTTGCTCTGAAGACACATTGTTTAAAGTGTCTTGAAGGTTACTATAAGTAAGGGTATAGGAAGCGCCTAAGGTTAACTCATTATCAAAAGACAACAATACTTTTCTGGTCACTGTATCCTGCAGAGTTGCCCGATACAAAAGGAGTCCGTCAATGCTATAATTAGATTCATTTTCAGCAGTGGATTCAGTAATTGCTTCATTAAAAACGAGAAGGAGTTCCGTCTCCGAAATTAAATCGATGCGGTCAAGGACAGGAGACTCCACATCATAGTAAAATTCAAAGGACTGACTTGTCAGTTCATTACCTCGGCAATCGGAAATGTTTTCAATGATAAGACTATGAGTTACCTCAGAAGTTAGATCCGATGACAGCACCAAATAGTATTCTGTGTAATTCACTTTGATCAGACTGCTGAATGTAAATCCATCCAAATCAAATGAGCTGGTAGTGATGGTGGATTCGTCGATGGGTTCAGAAAAAACCACAAGCAAAGTGTCTCCTCCGATCACCTCAACTGATACTAAATTCGGTGCTGTTTCATCTACGTCATTGAACACTGAATTCTGCTCTCCTGGCGTTCCACCATCTTCATTTTCAGTGCCAATCCAGTTGCTTTCGTCCGAACAGGGTTGTAACGGGTCAACCCGCTCTAAACTGTATCCTCCGGCACTTTTTTCTGAGTCAGAAAACCACTCCGTAGTGACATAATTGATGCTATCGATAAGGTTTCCAAATTGATCTTTCAATACAATTTGATCACCCGAATTGGTCAAAGCACCCATAGAGCTCACACCAACTTTATTGCTTACAACAAAGTCTCCTAAACTGCTTTCATCTGTTAAAACCACATATCCTTCACCAGGAATTTGAAAAGCTCCGATCGTCTGACCATCTAGAGTGAAATTTTCGATATTGATACTGTAATCTCTAGTATTATAGATCTCTACAAACTCTACTTCCGGCAAGCCAATAGATGGTGTGGGATCTGCCAAAAATTCATTAATGATTAGATGTCTTTCACTTGTTATGGTTGTAATTGATACAGAACCGGAAAGTTGAGCTGGTGAAGAGTTCCCTGAAGCGTTTGTTAACCCTGTGATCGATAATTCATATGAACTGTTGAATAATTGATCCCATGTTAACAACAGATGATTAGAAGATACTAACTCGACGGAAGTAGGTTCACCTATTTCTGAGAGTGAATAGTTGGATAGGGAAGCAAAAGTTGCATCATCAATCTCCTGATTAAAATACACATGGATAGCATCATTCCCTTCTTGGCTCAAAGAAGACATCTCTAGTCCCAAATAATCGAAACTGTCAGAGCTGTTATCGTCTATGACATTGCCATCCACATCCTCAACATTATTGATTGTAAGCGTGTAGGTTTGATCACCGAATGGCAGATCGAAAGTGAGGGCAACAGACTTATCATCAGATAGTACAACTGCTGATGTAGGAGTTCCAAGCGCTCCATCTAGAGAATAATTGTTAACAGTTTCGGCAATGGACTCATTGAGTGATTTATTGAACACAATCACGCAGCTCTTTTCCGAAGTAGCGTACAATGTATCTATCACAACAGGAATGACAAAAGTGAAATTTTGAGAATCCGATAAGGTACTATTCCCAGAAGAGTTTTCGATTCCTGATACGTCTAATTGGAAGGTTGTAGACTCAACTAATGCACTTCCCAGGGTTAAAATAACCCTCGTTTGGTCTTCGGCATCAAGGGTAGCAAAAAGAGGTTGACCTATACCATTGTCAATCGAATAATTAGATTCCATCTCAGCTGATGTTTGATCTAGCTTATCGTTAAAGACTAATTGAATCTCTGTTTCAGAAAGCGTTAGCAATTGGCTCAACTCTAATTGTGTGTAATTAAAATCATAACTGATTGCGTCGTTTTTCGTGAGGTCAGTGGAAACGCTTAACGTATATGCGCTAGTGAGTAATGGAGTTGACCCATCAAGAGTAAGCGTTACTTTAGATGGATCCGCAGCATCCTGAGTTGCTGAAGTGATGGTTATTCCAGATATCGAGTAATTACTGATTGTTTCAATTTCTGACTGAGGTAAAGGTTGATTAAAATCAATTGTCAATTCTGTGGAGGAATTGGTTATTAGAGTATCAACCATCACTTGTTCTACTTGGAAATCATCAAAAAAGAAGCTAGTATTTCTACTAGAAGTATGGTTTACGACTACTCCAAAGTAAGAATTGGATGTGTACGTGTTTTCAGTGATACTTCCTTCTTCGGTAAATGTTTGTCCACCCGAATGATCTGCTAAGAGTGTCCATTCCCCATTTGATGTTCGTATAATTTTAACTCTCACTTGAGAACTGAATACCGTAGTTCCTGATAATAAAGTGGTGCCCACTCCTGAATCACTACGTTTCAATAGAACATAATCATCGCCTGTTTGACCAATCTCAATGTAATACCCATCAAGAGCGCCTTCTAAATCAGCTTGATTTGAGACGAGATAAACCCTTATTCTGTTACTTCCAGACGGAGCAAAACCCATTTTTACATAGAATTCCCAAACAGTATTATCTAAAAGATCATTAGGTGTAGACAAGTACAACTCTGCCGTGGCTGCAGGACCATTCGAGTTCAATTGACCTGAGGTAATCTGCCAAAGAGATACATCTCCACTCCATACTGGGTTACTCGTAAAATCTCCATCTGAAAAATCATCCGAAACCTGGGCCATTCCGTATGTACAAAAAAGAAGGATAATTGGAAAAAGAGTGGTTCTTAAGCTCATCTTATATTAAATTCGCCGAAAATTAAAGTTACTAAAATATTATTTTGTAGACGTTAGTCGTAATCCTTATTAAAATGAAAATTG
>CAXEKM010000106.1:0-3266 GCA_963996645.1 uncultured Marinoscillum sp. | reverse complement strand
ATTTTGATAGTGCTCAACAACATTACCCAACCGTGAAAGTATCTATCCTAACTACCCTGGCAGTAATCTGCCCTTTTCTCTATGTTTTTGGTCAAACCGAACAAGAGGAACTCTCTACAGATCGGCCAGATCAAACAGAATCATCTCATCTAGTGCCTTCAGGTACTATCCAATTAGAAACTGGCTTTATACGAGAGCGAGATCATGATCTAACAAATTTCACTTACAATACGAGTTTATTTCGAATTGGCGTGAGTAAGCACTTTGAATTTCGTGTTATTGCAGAGTACCTTGGACTCAAAAACGCCAATATTGCAAGTGATGAAGTAGTTAGCGGTATTGGTCCTTTGTCGCTAGGGTCAAAGATTTTCATAGCAGATGCAAATGGGTGGATACCTCAAGTGGCTTTGATCTCACATGTTACTTTGCGAAATGGTCCATCGGATTTCAGTCAGGACTTTATTTCAACTGATTTTCGATTTACGATAAGCTACAACCTGACCAATTGGCTGGAGTTAGGAACCAATCTAGGAATAGAATGGGACGGCTCTTCTGCTGCGGCAACAGGACTTTACACATTAGCATTTTGCATGGATGCTACAGTCAGACTCGGGTTCTTTGTCGAGTTTTATGGATTTGCTACCGAACAAGCGGGGCAACCAGATCATCGTTTTAACGGAGGTGTGACCTTTATGCTTGCGGAGCTCGTTCAGTTCGATTTCTCAACTGGAGTAGGCCTTTCAGAAGTCTCTCCAGAAAACTTCATTAGTACTGGTCTTTCATTCAGATTACCCAACTAACCTAATCAAAAAATCATACTATGTCTTTCAATGTATTTTCTAAAATATCGCAACGTACTACTTATCTACTTACTGCCGGAGTGGGAGTGGTAGGAATTATTGTTGTTGCATTAGTGTGGACTGTGCAGCAGCGGATTATCTCTACTTATGATAGTTACTTGCCTTATAAAACTCTGGGCGACAACTTAATGAACAGGACAACCAAAGGACATTTATGGTTTGAAGAATTCATGTCAGGAGACCAGTCTATTGATTACCAAAAGGATGTTTTAATCTTGTTCAACTCTTCCAGAGAGATTCTAATTGGTGCTCATGCATCAGGAGACACAGAACTTGGTGCTTTTCAGGATTTAGAAGATGAGGATATTAATTCTTTATTACAACAGTCGATTGATAACATTGATCGATTGATTGGCTTTACCAAGCAGCGTTATGAAGCTCATGTACAAGAATCTCAATCATCACAAGAAGCTTCTGCTGGAGGTAGCTTGGATCAACTGTTTGATGAGGCATATGAAGATTTGCAAAGCTCGTTAGATAAGTTAGTCATATACATCAATCAGAAAACCGATGATAAAATAGCTTCATTAAGAAATCTATCGATTATCACAGTTGTCATCATTCTCTTGATTTTCATCACTGTTGCGGTGGTTATTTATTTCACCCAAAGTCGCATTGAAACAGTTACTAAAAGGGATAAAATAAGACTGGATAATGAAATAAAGCGAATTGAGCGTTTAACACATCTGGTAGACAATATCAGTAAAGGGAACCTTCAGAGTGGTAAAGAATCAGATTTTGATTCCTCTGATCAGTTGGCTAACTCTATTTATGTAATGCGAGATAATTTGAAAAGCATTATAGATGAAACCAACACTATTGTTGAAAAGGCTGGGAGTCAGGGTGATTTAAAGGTTCGATTGGAGGTGGAAGGTAAGGAAGGTGCCTGGGCTCTCCTTGGGCATAGTATCAATAACTTATTGATGTCTGTATCTGACCCGGTTCTTGCTGTCAATAAAATTGTACTAAGAATGGCGGAAGGTGACTTGTCTTCGAGGTTTTCAACAGAAGTTAAAGGTGAGTTTAAGGAATTGGCCGATAATCTCAACCGGACACTTGGTAATCTAAGTTTAATCATGACAGAAATCATGGATATGGCGAACCTTACTAATGTTTCTGCGAATGAGATGTTAATTACTGGTGCAGAAATGAGTACGAATACTCGAGAAATTGCCAGTTCGATAGCTCAAATGAGTCATGGAGCTCAAACACAACTCAATCGAGTAGATGAGTCTTCTGCATTGGTGGAAAGAATTCTGCAGTACAGTAAAGAGATGGGTGACCGGGCGCAACAAATCAATGAAGCGGCGAAACTCAATGTGACGAATAGTGAAAAGGGTTTAGAGATAGTTCAAAATGTAACGGGAAGTATGCAGGATATCTCCAAATATTCTGCCCAGACCAATGAGTCGATGGATGTTCTTACTGGTCGTTCTAAACAAATATCCAAAGCTTTGAGCGTAATTACGGAAATAGCAAGTCAGACTAATTTATTGGCATTGAATGCTGCCATTGAGGCTGCACAGGCAGGAGAGTCTGGAAGAGGTTTTTCAGTAGTGGCGGAAGAGATTCGTAAGCTTGCTGAGGACTCTAGAAATTCTGCCAAAGAGATAGAAAAACTGGTGCTTGATGTGCAGAAGGATACAACCGAAGCGGCTAGAGTAATTAAGTTAATGATGTCTAGTGTAAAGACTGGTGAGCACGCATCCAGTGAATCCTCTTCGGTGTTTAGAGAGATGGCGGATTCTTCTAAAAAGACATTAACCTATTCGGAGGATATAGTGAATTCCACGCAGGCGCAAACTCAGAATGTAGCGAATGTTCTCTCTATTACTGAGAATATTGTTGTTATCGCAGAACAAACTGCCTCTGGAACAGAAGAAATAGCCTCTTCGGCTACAGAGCTGTCTGCAGGAATGGAGAATTACGCACAAAAAGCACAAGAGCTAAACGACGTAGCCAATGGCCTGAAAGGAAGAATTGGGCAGTTTAGGTTAGCATGATGGCGTCAAGTTAGGGTTTCTTATTCTTCAGCCATTACATAGACAAAGCCGCTGGTTCCAGTTGTATTACCCTTTTCGGGTCCAGCGGTCCAAACGAACGTACTTTGCACACCAATAGCGATATACTGTGCAGACTTTCCGTAAAATCGACCTTTATCAGAGGTGACGCCATCGAAATTTGCAGTTAGACCTCCCTGCGTCAATGGAGTTTGCTCGATTCGAAGACTTAGGCCAAATTCGTCTCCTCCTAATTCTGCAGTTCCTCTTATTGAGCCACTAATTTCTGCAGTACCCTCCGGATGATCATATCCTAAAAGATCTGTTGTGAAGTTGGAGATTGTTCCTGTATAGTTTCCCGTAGAAAAATCCAAAGTGAGGGTCATGTCGGCTACAAAGAGTAGTT
>CAXEKM010000105.1:0-3479 GCA_963996645.1 uncultured Marinoscillum sp. | reverse complement strand
TGCGCAAAGCAACCGTGTAAACTGACAAGCCAAATAAGCCCAGACAAGCAACGATCAGCCCGAATATGGCAAACACCATGAATATGGTACGTGTACGTTGCACATCTTCGTACATTACTTCAAATCGCTGATCCAAGAAGTCTAGTCTGATGGTCTGAGATGGATTAAACTCATTCCAAACGGCTTCAATTTTACCCAGACTCTCACCTATATCCTTTGTATCCAACCTCACCGTAATCATATCTGCAGTGGTCGTTCTAGCCAAAAGTAGTGGTCTGATTTCCTGTTTCAGGTTGTCATAATTAAAATCCTCTACAACACCCACAATTCGCCAGTCTCTCCAGTTTCTAATCTTTTTATTGATTGGATCCTCCAAACCAAGTTGTTTCACCATAGCCTCATTGACAACAATGGCGTTGCTATCAGAGGCCATGTGATTACTAAACATCCTCCCTTGTAGCAGTTTGAGCCCCACTGTCTCTAGATAATCTTCATCGGCACGCCAAAACTGCCCTGGAACTCCCCGATCTACATCTTCTTGTCCTGAAATATGAAAGGTATTGCCATTTCGATGTGTCCCGTCCACCGGTAGCGAATTGCTGATAGTTGCATAAGAAACATCAGGAAGGCTTAATAATGCCTCTTTAAAAGCCTTCACCCCATCTCCCATCGGTCCAACTCCCTGAATCATTATCGCCTGTTCCTTATCATAGCCTAAATCCTTGTTGAGAATGAAGCTCATTTGCTGATAGACGATAAAGGCTCCAGCAATTAAAAGCATGGATATCATGAATTGAACGACCACCAAACCACTTCTTAAGATGGAATTCTTGCCTCTTCCAGTCAATTTCATATGACCTCCTAGAACTGCCAGGGTGTTAATTCTAGATAGATATAGAGCTGGATAGGCTCCTGATAAAAAGCCTATGAAGATCGTAAACAACACAATCGACACATAAAAGAGAGGTTCCGCATACGGGAAAATGATCTGTTTATCAGTTACAGCATTGAAGAATGGCATCCCTACGACAGCCAAAATAGTACCTATCAGAATTGAAACTGCTGTTAAAACCACAGCTTCTATCAAGAACTGAAACATGACACCCCTTCTTCCTGAACCAACCGCTTTTCTTAAGCCTATTTCTTTGGAACGCTGAGCACTGTTTGCCGTAGTGAGATTAACAAAATTCATACACGCTAAAAGCAATATAAAGACAGCTATTGCAGCGAAAGCACCAACCATTTTGATATCTCCGTAGGTTTGAAAGTCATAAATTTCTGTAGAGTGTAAATAAATATCTGAGACATGTTGCATCCCCAATGTCATGTATTTACGCTCATCTTCTATGTCATTGTCTCCTCGTGCAATGAAATAAGAGATAAAATATCGTTCATAGATATCTTTCAGTTTTGACTCAAATACAGTAGGATTAACCCCATCTTTAATTTGTACATAAGTCACATAATTTGAACAGCACCAATCAGTTTGCTCACCATCCCAAAACTCCTTACCTGAAAGCGTAAAAAAGAAGTCCACATGACCTAAATGCGAGTCTTTCAAATCCTTAAAAACCCCACCTATTACATATGGCTGCTCCTTGTTTTCATTGATGTAAACGATTTTTCCAATTGGATCAATTCCGGGAAAGTACTTATCAGCTTTAGATTCAGAAAGAATTAGCGAAAGTGGTTCGTCTAATGCTGAATGAACATCTCCATAGACCATTTCAAACTCTAGCATTTCCAGAATGGACGGGTCGGCGTAACTAAATCGCTCTTCAAAAACCGTAGTTTCCTTCTCCTCAGGCCGAAACAAATTCCCACCAGCATCTCCAAACCCATCAAAAATTAATACTCTTCCTGATTCCGCTATTTCAGGATAATCTTGTTTTAATGCTGAAGCAAGTGCAGGCTGCATAGATGGTGATTTACCAACAAATTCGGGATGAGTACTTACCCGTAGTATCCTGTAAACAGATTTGTCAGACAGTTTTTGATCCATTTGCAGTTCATCTATTACAAACAAACAGATGAGCAAGCTGATAGCTACTCCAATAGAGAAGCCACCAATTTTAATTGCTGAATAGGTTCGATGCTTTCGGATATTTCGAAAAGCTACTTTAGTGTAATTAGAGAAAGTCCCCATTAAATTGAGATTTTGAGTTTTGATTAGATTTTTGATCAGATTAGGTCGAAGCATTTTGAATACTTCTCGTACATATAGATACTTCGCCCTACGAATGGAAAACTTCTCTTGATGGTCATAAAACTCTTCAATCATATCACCCTCCAGCTCTTCCAGATATTCGCGCTTTACGAACCACGAAAGAACTTTCATTGGCCATTTGGGTGGATCTAACAAAGAGTTGGCTTTACTCATCTCAGATATTTTGAGTTTGGATGATGGTCGTCCATAGTCCTGCACGAACGTCCTTCATTTCCTGCAGTACTTGCTGTGCATAATTGGTTGCCTGATAGATTCGCTTACGCTTACCTCCACGCACTTTCTCTGCTTCTCCCCACTCGGATGTCAGGAAACCTTTTTCCTCCATACGCTTAAGAGCAGATTGCACGGAGCCAACACTAAGTATCTCCTTGAGTCGCTCTTCCAATTCACGTTTGATGGCAACTCCATAGGCTTCTTCACGCAAAGCCAATACGGTCAGCAATACCAATTCTTCAAACTCTCCTAGTTTCGTTTTCTTCATTGCAATGATATCATTCGTAATTGCAGTAAATATATAACTTTTATATTATTCGTAATTGCAGTAATAATGGTTACATGAAAATAAGCGCTATTTTGAAATTTATTTTTCAATAGTTGTCATATTCTGTTCATAATCCCCACTAATCCATCAAAGACCTAACCGTCACATGAAGGAAAAATTTGAAGACGTGATTACGAAAAACAAAGATTCGATTTACAGGATCTGCAAAATCTATGCGTCAGAACCGTATGAACCCATGGACTTATTTCAGGAAGTTACTTTCCAGGCATGGAAATCATATGAACGATTCAGAGGTGACAGCAATGTAAGTACCTGGATCTATCGAGTAGCACTGAATGTGTGCATGCAAGTGAAAAACAAGTATGACAAGGTGAATCAATTAACCTCAAAACTTGATGCTATCCAACTGGTGATGCACGAGGAAAAAGACACACTGCAAGCGGAGAGATACGCCATGTTAAAAACTTGCATCGATCAACTCAATGAAAGTGATCAGTCAATCATTGTGCTTTACCTGGAAGATCTCCCATACCGCGAGATCGCTTCCGTAACTGGTTTATCCGAAAACCATGTGGCTGTCAAAATGAAACGCATCAAAGCCAAACTTACCCAGTGTATGACCCAAAAACCAGTAAACCATGACTGAAGATATCTTAAAACAAATCTGGAAAGGTGGCTCAGAAAAAGAGAACATCACTATTGATTATCATAAACTACATGAAGAAATGAAAAGTAAACTTGATCACATGG
>CAXEKM010000104.1:0-3565 GCA_963996645.1 uncultured Marinoscillum sp. | reverse complement strand
CGGAGTGAGTGGCTTAGGATCTAATAGAAGTAGCGACAGGTGTCAAAGACAGCCTGCCTATTAGTTCGACTCGGTATGTAGCTTAGAAGTCATAAAAGGTAAAGATAGCTCAACTCACAATAAATGAGAATCATCTCATTAAATCCTGAATATTCAGCATTTTAATTAATGCAACTCCATAACTGTTTCAGCCATGACCATGACACCTTTGTGCATCAGTTGCTGAATTTGCCTGGATGGCACTTGATTTCCTAAGAGGTTCACAAATTCTAAATGCTCAAGATCCAATAGTGGGGTAATGTCATCTATTTCATTTCCCGACAGATCCACCATCTTGAGATTTACAAGATTGCTTAAAGCATCAATGTATCCTATTTGGTTGTTGGCCAGGTACAATTCTTCCAGGTTTTCCAACCCCCATAACTCATCGATATCAGTTAGCTGGTTATTGGAAGCATCTAGTATACGCACATGCTTACAATATTGCACACCATCTAGTGATTCCAAGTCACTGTAAGCCATCTCAAACTCCTCGAAATCTTCCAAATAATACGTCGGGAATTCAACATCCAGACGACCATATTCTCTGATCTTAATAAGATTATAAAAAGATTTCTCAAATTCCTCTTCCTCATTCGCACCCTCTTCCTCACCGTCATAACTAAAACCATCCCTTGACTGAACATCCCACTGAAACTCTGGATGATAGTCTACATCCTCATCCACGGTAGTGACTTGCACATGATCCATATCGACAAGCAACAATACATGGCTAAGCTGCTTTAGTCCCTCCGTATTCTTAGCTAGATACATCTGCTCAATAGCACTTCTAATTTGCCGTCCCTTATCCGGATGGTAGAGCATCATCAGGCGGGAGAAACACCTGGCATCATTTTCTTCATCAATCAATGCGTATTCAGAAATACGATTAACCAATTCCCGAATCTTACCATAATTCTTGTTTTTGTACAAGAGAATCAATTTACCTGTGATTCGGTTGAGGTTATCATCCGAATAGGCTTCTAATAATTGGTGGTATTGGTCCTGCAAATTCATATTGGCTTGAGTATGATATGACTTACGAGGACTGATACGGTAAGTTGGAATTAAATTAAAAAAAATCCAGCCTCTAATGAACCTCACTATTTCTCACGTGTAGTACCCTTTGACTTCCGGAAGATCAACTAACTTATAACTAAGGAATTGATATGAAAATCTTAAAAATCATTGTGTTATGCATTTTGGCTTCTCCTCTTTGGGCTGCAAGTAGACCGGAAGATATCCCCTCTAAGCTCACTGAGGTGAAAGCCAGAAACTGGTACCAGGAAAAGTATAGATCATGGAAGACATACCTGGAAGAAAATAAACTTGACAAAAAAGGCTGGATGGAATGCTTCAAGGCAGCTCAGTACAGCGGTATTTCCTCCTCTGAGTTAAAGTCACTCGCCAAAGAAATCAGTGAGCTTTTTCCTAAATCTGGAGAAGCGCATTGGACTACAGCCAAAACACTTGGCTACACTTCTGATGGCATCCAATTACTAGATAAAGCCGTGGCCAACTTAAAATCCTCTGATATTCTGGCAGACAAAATCATTCTGGCAGAAATAAAAGGAACTGATAGAGCTTATTACTCCCATCAGCTATTCGAAACCAATATGATGTACCCAAGCCTGCTCAATTACGCCTACAATGTCTTGATGTCAGTTGGAGAAAATGGAGTATTACTAACTGAAGGTGAGCACACAACCATTCCTATATGGGTGCTCCAGGACGAGCTGGGTGTACGTAAAGATGTGAAAATCCTAAACCTCGAGTTACTAGGTTTAAATGACTATCAGCAGCGCATTCTAAAAGCTTATGACATAGAAACGGTCAATGGTCAATTGGATAATCTCACGGAAAACAACCCAGATCAAAGCTTCTATTATGCACTTACATTGCCGAAGCAAACTTTTGAACACTACAACGATCAATTGTATGTAGTAGGACTGGCGTCTTTACTGAGTGAAACTGAAATCAACAATTACCAAAGTCTAAAGAACAATATCGAAGATCGCTTCCTGATGGATTACTTAACAGTTGACTTCAATGGTGAGCCAAAAACTGCAACTGGAAGAACACTTGAAACCAACTACATCGTACCCTTCTATTTGCTGAAACAATATTATGACCAGCAAGGTGATGCTGCCAAATCCATATTTCTGGAGGAGCAAATCAAGTCCATCGCTGATCGATCACAGATTGGTGGCAGGGTAAACATGTTACTTTCTCAGAAAGCAGGTCCTAAGAACTTCAAGATTGTGGAATTGGATGTAAAAACCTTGGACAAACGATATGTGAAAGTGAAGGACAACATTTATGCATCTGAGTATGAATTGGATAACCGTGATTACCAGTTTTTCTTAACTTATCTGGAGAATCAACACTACGATGATTTGTATGAAATAGCCAAATTTGATTTTAGTGGATACGATGAAGTCAATACCGCTTTCGCCAAGACCTACCACTACAATGATGACAAAGTGAAAGTGATGAATTACTCAGACTATCCTACCATGGACATCACTTTCGAGGCTGCGAAGCTGTACTGCGAGTGGTTGACTGCACAGTACAATGCTCAGGAAAGTAGAAAATATCAAAAGGTGAAGTTCCGCCTTCCTTCTCAAAAAGAATGGACCATGGCAGCGTTGGGCTACGTCAACTTCCAGTCCTGGAACTTTGAGGACAATATTGTCAAAGCAAGACCATATGGCAATGAGAAGCCACGCTATTTTGAGGAATACAGAATTGGAGATTATGATAGTGTGAGTTATCCTTGGTATCACAGTGACTGGTTCAAATCCAGAAATAGCATTGTCAACGAAAATGGGTGCTACCTTGCCAACGTAAAAACACCAGAGGGTTACAAATGCACCAATGAAATAGAGGGAGATGGCTTCCGACTAATGTCACCGGTGGGCACTTATTTCTCCAACGACATGGGCTTGTATGATGTGATTGGCAATGTAGCCGAAATGATCAATGAGCCAGGCAAAGCAATGGGTGGTAGCTGGAATCATTTGCCAGAAGAATCCACAATCACCAGCATCAACCAATATGATGAACGAAGTGGAACGGTTGGATTCCGGGTATTCATGGAAGTGATCGAAGAGTAAAAAATGGGTTTATTCACCGCATACCATAAAAAAACAGACGAAGTGCTGATGGTCCTCATTCAAAGTGGGGATCATCGGGCGTTTCAACAGCTCTATGAGCGGTATGCTCCCCGGCTGAATGGTTTTTTCTTCAAAATGCTGTGGTCCAATTCTGAAATGGCTGAAGATTATGTACAGGACTTGTTTACTAAAATCATCGATCGACCTGAGCTCTTCAAAATTGAGTACAAAGTCAAACCATGGCTCTTTCAAATTGCTGCTAATATGTGCAAAAACGCCTATCGAAAAAACAGCTTTGAGCGAGCCTATCGACAACATTTGGAATCAGAAGGCATCCACCTGGCGCATATAGAAACCAAACTAGATCACAGCATTCAATTTGATTTACTATCAAAGGCTATGAACAACCT
>CAXEKM010000103.1:0-5135 GCA_963996645.1 uncultured Marinoscillum sp. | reverse complement strand
CAGATAATCCCATTACTACTTTGTCATCTCCCAGCTTTGCTTGAAGCTCTCTTACCGTATTCTCAACAAAAATATCTGCGGTCCAGTCCTGAGCAGCACCACATATATGAACAACAAAGTTTCTAAGAAGTGACTTCCCATCAGTACTATGAGTTACCTCTGGGTGGAATTGAATTCCATATATTGGTTTCTCTTCCACTTTGAAAGCAGCTACCGGAATACTCTCAGTATTGGCTATTATTTGAAAATCTTCAGGCAGTTCTGTAATGGTATCTGCGTGAGACATCCATACTTGACTTCCGATTTCGATTTCTTTTAATAAATCATAATGAGCATTGATATGAGCTAATTTTGCTCTACCATACTCTCTATGATGTGACTTAGACACTTTACCTCCATGCTTAGAAGCAAGAAGCTGCGCTCCATAACACACACCTAAGATTGGTAAATGCTCTAGAGATTTAATATCAACATCTGGTGCGCCTTCATCTAGCACACTGCACGGACTTCCTGAAAGTATTATACCTTTGGTATATTCATCCGGATCAGGAAAATGATTAAACGGGTGGATTTCACAATATACATCCAGTTCTCTTACTCTTCGTGCGATTAACTGAGTGTATTGAGAACCAAAGTCCAGAATAAGTATCTTGTCTGTCATCCCGCAAAATTAGCAGAATCGATCAAACCCGAATTGATTTTTGAATTGGATTTGAAAGTATGTTGTTTTTTATTTCTTTAGCTCGCTGAAACTACCATATATGACGCAGGAGGAAAAACGTTTAGAGGCATGTAGAGAAGGTACTCCATGGAAAGAATGGGGACCATATCTATCGGAACGTCAATGGGCAACCGTAAGGGAAGATTACACGGAAGGTGGAAACGCCTGGGAAAGCATTGTGCACGATCAGGCAAGAAGCAAATCGTATCGATGGGGAGAAGATGGAATCGGTGGTTTTTGTAACTCAGATCAACGAATATGCTTCTCCTGGGCATTTTGGAATGGAAAAGATAAAATCTTAAAAGAACGACTTTTTGGCTTAACAGGTCATGAAGGAAATCATGGAGAAGACGTTAAGGAGCAATACTATTATCTAGATAGCACTCCCACTCATTCTTACATGAAGATGCTTTATAAGTATCCAATCAATGAATTCCCCTACTCTGACCTGGTTCTTAAAAATCAAAAATTAAGCAAAAAGGAAAGAGAGTATGAATTGTTGGATACGGGTGTATTCGACAAGGATGAATATTTTGATATTTTTCTTGAATATGCCAAGATAACTGCTGATGACTTTCAGTTTAAAGCTGTTATACATAATAGAAGCAAAAAAGCAGCAGAGCTTACCGTTTTACCTACTCTATGGTTTAGAAACACCTGGTCCTCTGGTCGTGACAAACGCATTCCAGAAATCAAGGAAATTTCTGCTAACGAAATGATCATCAAGCATCATTTACTTGGTGACTTCCATGTTTATTTAGATACCGACGGACTGTCAGAGCAACTCTATTGTGACAATGCAACCAATAGAGTTCGCCTATATGGAGTACCTAATAAGCAATCAGGTTATCCAAAAGATGCGATCAACGACTACATCGTAGATGGCAAAAAGACTGTAAATCCGAAAAAAGAAGGAACCAAAGCATCGGCAGTTTATAAGATTAAAGTAGCCGCTAAAGGATCTAAAACTGTTCGCATCAGAATGTCTCCTGTGAAATTGGAAAATCCAATGCAGGATTACGATGCGAACTTTGATTTACGAGTTGCCGAAGCTGACAGCTTTTACAGAAACGTACATGGAAAAGTCGCAGATAAAGATTTAAAAAACATCCAACGTCAGGCCTTTGCAGGAATGATGTGGAGTAAGCAGTTCTACTATTACAATGTAAGAAACTGGTTGTATGGGGATCCTGGAAGAATGAAGCCTTCTGCCAATCGAGCAAAAGGACGAAATTCTGACTGGCAACACCTATACAACTATGATGTCCTTTCTATGCCAGACAAATGGGAATATCCCTGGTATGCGGCATGGGATTTGGCATTTCATTGTATCCCATTGGCTAGAATAGATGCAGACTTTGCTAAAGGTCAACTTTTACTACTGCTTAAGGAGCGCTACATGCACCCAAATGGGCAAATCCCTGCCTATGAATGGAACTTTACCGATGTAAACCCTCCTGTTCATGCATGGGCAGTACGTCGCGTATTCCAAATTGACCAGCAAAAAACTGGTAAGCCTGACTTTGAGTTTTTACAAAAAGCTTTCCATAAACTGCTAATCAACTTCACCTGGTGGGTCAATAGAAAAGACACCAATGGAAACAACGTCTTCGAAGGAGGATTCTTGGGACTGGATAACATAGGAGTATTTGACAGAAATCACCAGATTGTAGAAGATGCTCGACTAGAGCAAGCGGACAGTACCAGCTGGATGGCCATGTTCTCTTTGAACATGTTAAGAATCTCTTTAGACCTATCCATGGAAAATCCAGTTTATCAGGATATGGCCATTAAGTTCTTTGAGCATTTCCTATATATATCTGGTGCTATGAACAGTATTGGTGACACGGATGTAGATCTTTGGGATGACGAAGACAACTTCTACTACGACGTAATGCATACACCTAGCAAGCCCAATCAGCGTATGAAGGTCAAATCTATGGTTGGATTAATTCCACTTTTTGCCATAGAGATCCTTAGAGCAGAGGTTTATGATAAACTCCCTGAATTTCGTGAGCGTTTGGACTTTTTCTTAAAAGAACGTCCAAAATTAGCTTCTCTAGTTTCCCGATGGGAAGAACCTGGACAAGGTGAAAGAAGGCTATTGAGTATTCTCAGAGGATTCAGAATGAAAAAAATTCTGGAAAGAATGCTCGATGAGGATGAATTCCTATCACCGTATGGTATTCGAGCAATGTCAAAAGATCATGAAAAGAATCCATACAAAATGAACATTGAAGGACAGAAATTTGAAGTATGCTACATGCCAGGTGAGTCTGATAGCTCGTTTTTTGGTGGTAACTCCAATTGGAGAGGTCCCATATGGTTTCCTGTGAACTACTTGATTTTAGAGTCATTACTGAAGTTCTCTTATTACTATGGCGACGACTACAAAGTAGAATTCCCAATTGGCAGTGGAAATGAAAAGACTTTGTTAGAAGTAACTCAGGGTATCTGCGATCGATTGATCGGTATTTTTAAGAAAGACGAAAAAGGGTATCGTGCAGTTTATGGAGATTCTTTAAAACAGCAAACGGATCCACACTTTAAGGACTACATTTTATTCTATGAGTACTTCAACGGAGACACTGGTTTAGGACTTGGTGCTTCACACCAAACTGGATGGACAGGACTCGTTGCGGAACTTATTCATCGTTATCACAATTAACTCAAAGTAATTTCAATTTAAAACAAGGTTAACATTCTTGAATTACCTTGCGCAAAAATACATTTATGAGAGCCACGCTTGCACTACTATTATTAACTAGTACATTATTTTCTTTTGCCCAAAAACAGCCCAAACTCGTAGTAGGAATCGTTATCGACCAAATGCGTCATGATTATCTTCAGCGATTCGAGTACCAATTTGGAGAAGATGGTTTCAAACGAATGATGAGTCAGGGATTTGAAGCTAAAAACAATCATTACAATTATATACCTACATATACTGCTCCGGGCCACGCTTCCATTTATACGGGAACTACCCCGAGATATCACGGCATCATAGCCAATGATTGGTACAGCAGAGTTTTAGGAAGATCCGTTTATTGTGTTGGTGACACTTTGTACAATGCTACAGGTGGTAGTGCCATGAACGGTAAAATCTCTCCAAGAAACCTTCAGGTCAATACCATTACAGATGAGTTAAAGCTTTCGACCAACTTTCAATCAAAGGTGGTTGGTGTATCTATAAAAGATAGAGGTGCCGTTTTACCTGCTGGACACACTCCAAATGGTGCTTATTGGTATGATTCGCGCACAGGCGAGTTCATGACCTCTGATTTCTACTTTAAAGAATTGCCAAAATGGGTTCAGGATTTCAACAAACAAAGACTTCCAAACAAATACGCTGATCAGGTTTGGAACACACTAAAGCCAATTGAATCATACAAACAGTCAACGGCTGACAATGTGCCGTATGAAGGTGGATTTAAAGGAAAGGACACCCCTACCTTCCCATATGACTTATCTAAGCTTAGAAAAGAAAATGGACCTTACGGAATTATTCGTTCCACACCTTTTGGAAATACCTTGGTTTTAGACATGGCTAAAGCTGCTCTTAAAGGTGAAGATCTAGGCACCGATGATGTAATGGATTTTCTAGCAGTTAGTCTATCATCTACAGATTACGTAGGTCATAATTTCGGACCTAATTCAGTCGAATTAGAAGACACCTACGTTCGATTGGACAAAGATTTAGGTGAGTTCTTAAAATACCTGGATAAGGAAGTTGGTGAAGGTAATTATATGGTATTCCTAACAGCAGATCATGGTGTAGTAGCTAACCCACAGTTTTTAACAGACAACAATTTACCAGGGGGGTTCTACAATAGTGATGAAGCCAAAGCCTCTTTTGGTGGGTTAATCCAAGAATTAGGTTCTGAAGATTATGTTTTGAATATCTCGAACGATCAAATTTTCTTAAACCGAGATTTCATTAAAAGTAAAGATGAAAATCTAGAAGAGATTCAAACACTTTTTGCTCAACAAGCTATGGAATTAGATGTAGTCACTGAGTCTTTTACAGCGACTGATCTTTCTAGATTTGATTACTCAGACCCAATGAGGAAGAGTTTACAAAATGGCTACAATCGAAGACTTTCTGGTGATGTTCTTTTGCTTAAAAAAGCTGGTTACTTATCTGGCGGATATGGTAGCACTGGAACCACCCATGGTTCAGGATTCACCTACGATACACATGTACCCCTTTTATTCTTCGGAGCTGGGGTAAAACATGGGTCTACTGTCGAGAAGACGTACATCACGGATATCGTTCCGACATTGGCCATGCTCATGAATATTTCGTTACCGAATGGAGCCATTACAGGTGAGCCGATAGAAGAAATATTTGAATAATCACCGCGATTATTAGGACAACGAAAAAAATCAACAATGCAGATAGGATTAATATTTG
>CAXEKM010000102.1:0-5300 GCA_963996645.1 uncultured Marinoscillum sp. | reverse complement strand
TTACTGCTGCGGGAGTTGCAGAGTCACATCCTCATGATATCAATATTACGAGAGAAGCCCCTAATTACAGCAGAAGGTAATCTCTCAAAGACACATCCAAATTGACCATTTATGTTAATTTGGGTTAAAATGACAAAAGCCATGCAGACGATACTGTCAGCATGGCTTTTTTATTAGCAGGAAGCCCGTATTTTTGTATTGATCCGAATGCTAACCAATAAACTCAAAATAAGGCTTAGTCTGCTGGCAGGAATTCTCTCCTGGCTGCTATTCACGTTCTTTGATCTGTATCTCCTATTTGTAGAGAAGTATGATCTGAATGTGAATCTATCTGAGGTATTACCCCAGATATTTTTGACGACTCTTATTGTTTCTACACTGTTCTTCTACAGATACACTATTACAAAGGCGGACAGTGTCAACTTTCTGGACTTATTGTGGCGAGTATTCATTACCGGATTAGTTACCACCATTGGTTCGCTATTCATTCGTGGTTTCTTCTTCGTTTTCAAAAACAGTACGATCACGGAGAATGCTCTCACCATAAATTTCCTTTACAACATCCTGATTGGACTTGTTGTCATCTTTTTGGTTTCAACGTTCGTGGTATGGAAGCGCTTAATCTTGTATCAGAAGACGAAGAGCCTCATTCAGCTTTGGACCATATTTGAATACTCGCTTTTTGCTAGCTTACTATTCGACTGGTTTGGATACAAGTTGATGAGTATCAATTTCAACACTGCGCTCATCTTCTTATGCATATTCGCTTTGGTATTGTCATTCAACCTAAAGTGGATTGCCTATCTCAACTTTAAGCAAAAGTGGAAGAGCATATTATTCATCTTGCTTTCAGGAATCTATGTTTACCACTTCCTGATTAACCTGCACAATTTCACAGAGACAGAAGCATTAAGTCTTGATCTGTTGGATAGAGTATTTATGGTATCTCTATTCATTTTCATCATTTTGTATGCAGCGATTGCAGTTTTGGTAACACTATTCAATCTTCCTACATCGAGTGTATTTGAGCGAAAGCTACAAGAGGCTATAGACTTCCAGAAGCTGAGCCAATCCATTCCAGCAGGACAAAATGCAGAACAGACTTATGACATCCTGTTAGAAAGTTCAATGAGTGCCGTATTTGCCGATGCTGCGTGGCTGGAAATTAAGGATACAGAACCTGTTCTTCTCACACGCGGACTTACCGAACCTACTGTAAAAGACATTAAAGACCTGGTAAAACAGGATTACATCAAAGAAGTACTCAGCTATCGATTCAATGGTGAGTATTCTTCCAGCAAAATAATCGGTTCTCTTCATCACCCTGATTACAAATCGATTATAGCCGTACCAGTTATGATTCAAAATAAGCAGATAGGTGTTTTGGTATTGCTACAGGAAGTTGGTGAAGCCTTTAACAGAGAAATGGTAGACATCATCTCCACCTTCGTGAATCAAGCTGGAATCTCGTTGGAAAACTTTCACTTGATCAAAGAAGCAATCGAAACTGAGCGATATAAGGAAGAATTAAAAATCGCAAAAAGCGTACAAAAAAGCTTGCTTCCAGATGAAATGAGTCATAATGACCGTTTTGAGATCTTAGGCTATAGCATGGCAGCAGATGAAGTAGGTGGGGATTATTATGACGTACTGGAACCAACTGAAGGGATTTTCAATTTGATCATTGGTGACGTTTCTGGAAAAGGAACTTCAGCTGCTTTTAACATGGCACAAATGCGTGGCATCTTCCATAGTTTGGCGCAAAAGGATGAATCACCATCTGCATTTATTAAGCAAGCAAATGCAGCAATGAGTCGTTGCCTTGAAAGATCTTCCTTCATTACCGCGATGTATTTCAGAATAGACACCAAGAAAAGTGTCATGGATTACGTCAGAGCAGGACACTGTCCAGCGCTTTTTTATTCAGCTTCATCCAAAAAAATCTGTCGTTTAGAGAATAATGGTCTCGGTTTAGGCATTCTAAGAAACTCAGAATACGACCAATACGTTGAAGAGTATACAATTGCTTATGAGCCTGGAGATTTATTGCTACTATATACCGACGGTATTGTAGAAGCAAAAAATGATGATAACCAACAATTTGGTTTAGAAGGCTTGGAACCCTCGCTGCTTAACCACATCAATAAACCGCTAGAAGACGTAAAAGACGGGATAATTGATGATCTAATGAGTTTTTTAAACGGAAATAAACTAGATGACGACTACAGTCTAACTATAGTCAGATTCAGCTAATAGTATGGTCAAAATAGACACGATATCAGAAGAAAATTATCACTTGATTCAAGTGAACGGAGAGATTGATGCTAGCTCATCTATAGAGCTAGATGCAGCTTTGAAAGAAGCCTCTGAAAACACCTCCAAAATTCTTATTGATCTAAGTAACCTTGAGTACATCTCTTCTGCAGGTTTAGGCGTATTTATATCCTATTTAGAAGAATTAAAGAAAAAAGAAGTCGGTCTGGTCATTTTTGGTCTGAAAGAAAAAGTACACGAGGTTTTTGAGATTTTGGGATTGCAGCACCTCATGAACATTGTAGAAACTAAAGAAGAAGCAGTAAAGGCGGTAAATGAAGCATAAGCTATCCATATCGTGTAGCAAATCGAATCTGCTTAAGATTCGGCACTTTGTGGCTGACCAGTTGGTGTCGATCAACCTGAGTGAGGTTGAACTTCATAAATTGGTTCTGGCAGTAGATGAAGTATGTGCCAATCTTATCATTCACTCAAATCATTGCAACCCAACCAAAAAAATAGACGTGATCATTGATCTTATTGGATCAGAGCAAATTCAGTTTACCATTAAAGACAAAGGTGTCAGCTTCGATTTAAACAAATATCAGGAGCCTTCCATGAATGAAATCGTTTCATCTGGAAGAAAAGGAGGAGTTGGACTTATCCTGGTAAAGAGAATAATGGACAAAATTGAGTTCTCAACCGAGAAGAATTATAATATTTGCAGGTTGACTAAAAATCTAGAAAAATGAGGTATTGGTGGATTGCCATACTTGTAGTTTTATCAGCCTGTGAGTTTTTCAAACCTAAGGAAAACACAACAGAAGAACCTTTAGCTAAAGCTCGGGAAAATTATCTTTACCCATCTGATCTGGCAGGCTTAGTCGCCAGTAATATTTCGGCTTCAGATAGCTCTAAACTAGCAGAGAAATACATTCAAGATTGGATCAAGAAACAATTAATGATCTCAAAGTCTTCGGATGCAATTGGCTACAATGAAGCTGAGATCGAGCGCAAGGTTCTGGATTATCGATATGCTCTGATTGTTCATGCTTATGAAAAGCAATACATTGATAAAAATCTAGATAGAAAGGTTAGCAGCGAAGACATCCAAACTTATTATGAAGACAAGTCTGACAACTTCCTACTGAAGCAGAATATCATCAAATGTCTTTTTGTACAAACACCCAAGGATGCCCCTAATTTGAATCAGTTCCGTAGAAACTTTAGAGCTTATCCTGACGGCAACATTGAGGATTTATATTCTTATACTTCACAGTTTGCCTCTAAATCTTTCCTGGAAGATTCAACCTGGATCATATTCGATGAGTTGATCTATGGCACACCACTTGAGTCTCTTCAAAACAAGAATGATTTCGTTTCTAAAAACAAATACTCAGAAACATCAGACGATGAATTCATCTATTTTTTAAAAATCTTTGATTATAAAATTTCCGATGAAATATCACCGTTAGAGTTTATAAGAGAGGATATCGAGAATATCATTATCAACAAAAGAAAAATAGCCCTAAAAAAGAAGCTAGAAGAATCAATATATGAGGATGCAGAGAATAATAAGGAGTTTGAGATATATAATCGCTAGTATCGTTTTATTGGCTGTCTTAACCGCCAATGCACAAGATGTAGTAATAGACAAAATCATCGCCAAAGTTGATGATTACATAGTGCTAAAGTCTGATTTGGAAATAGCCTATATGGATTATCTATCCAAGGGCCAATTTCGTGGAGCAAATGCCAAATGTCAGATATTAGAGCAGCTAGTAGTCAACAAAATGCTTGTTGCTAAAGCGCAAATAGATTCTGTAGAAGTTTCTGATGTAGAAGTACAGTCCAGTTTAACTAGACGTATGGAATACATGATCTCCCAAGTTGGATCGGAAGAAGAGATTGAAAAATATTACGGAAAAACGCTTGCACAAATTCAAGAGGAAACTTTTGATGAAATGAAGGAGCAGCTCACCATTCAAAGAATGCAGGAAACGATCATTTCAGACTTGAAAGTATCTCCTGCTGAAGTGAAGAAATTCTTTAAAAATATCCCACAAGATAGTTTGCCATTCTTTTCCACTGAAGTTACTGTAGGTCAGATTGTAGTAGCTCCTAAACCTGGAAAAAAGCAAAAGGATGATGTGAGAGCATTGATGTTTAGATTGAGAGAAAGAATCCAGAATGGCGAATCTTTCGAATCCCTGGCTAGACAATACTCCGAAGACCCGGGCTCTGCATCAAGAGGAGGCCAACTTCCATTTTACAAAAGAGGAGATCTGGCTCCAGAGTTTGAAGCCACCGCAATGACCTTAAAAGAAGGTGAATTGTCTATGCCAATTGAAACCCAATTCGGATATCACTTAATAGAACTTCAGCAAAAAAGAGGAAACACTTTCCAAACTCGTCACATCTTAGTTTCTCCAAAACCATCTGCACAAGATGTGATTAAGGCTGAAAAATATCTAGATAGTTTAAGAACTGTAATTATTGCTGACAGTATCAGTTTTGAAAAAGCTGCAAAGGAATATTCTGATGATCAAATGACTTCTACCAATGGAGGTTACTTCTTAGATCCTAATGAGTCGAACAGAGTGTCAGTAGAGCAACTAGATCCAACAATCTTTTTCACCCTTGACACTATGACAGTTGGCAATATCACAGAGCCAATAGAGTTCCAACAGGCGGACGGATCAAAAGCATTTAGAATTCTATATTTCAAAAAGCGTGTACCTCCTCATCAAGCGAATTTGGAAGATGACTATCAAAAAATTGCCACAGCTGCATTGAACAATAAGCAAAATAAGATTTTATCTGAGTGGTTTGAAGATGCGCGTGGCAACGTTTATATTGAGATCGATCCAGAATTTGATAACTGTAATTTACTAGAGCAATAAGCAGAATGGCAGAAATAGAGAATGAAGTTGAGGTAGCAAAAGAACTCAGCGCTGCATACAATAAACTTGAAAGTGAATTAAGCAAAGTCGTTGTAGGGCAGAAAGAGACCGTAAAACTTCTCATTACTTCTATCTTTTGTGGCG
>CAXEKM010000101.1:0-2206 GCA_963996645.1 uncultured Marinoscillum sp. | reverse complement strand
GGTAGTCATCCAATGGCAATGCGGCAATCTCTACATCCTGTTCCTTGTCCTGATAAAAGATGCTTTCAGGCACTTCAAAGAAGTTTCTGTGTGCATTTTGCTCCTTGACACCTACGGATTTGATGGCTTCCACAAAGTCATTGGCACTTCCGTCCATGATCGGCATTTCGGTATTGTCGATTTTGATCAGAATGTTGTCAATTTCAAGTCCTACTAAAGTGGCCAAAACATGCTCTATAGTTTGAACTTGTGCGCCATCTTTTTCTAGGGTTGTTCCTCGGTTGACATTAATGACATAATCGACATCCGCAGGTATTATTGGCTCATCTGGTAAATCAACACGCTGAAATTTGATGCCATGATTCACTCTTGCGGGCACAAAGGTCACTGTGGCTTGTTCTCCTGAGTGGAGACCCACACCGGAGAGGCTTACTGATTCTTTGATGGTTTGCTGATAGTGTTTCATGGCGTGGAGTAGGCCTAATTCATTTGTCTGACATCAAATTTAGGATTTTTCCTTCAAGTTCCTCAATCTTCTTTTGTAGCTCAGGCAACTTCCGGTAGATCGCAAAAGACTTTAAATACTCTTTTCTGTCAATAGCAGGAACACCCCACAAAATCTGCTCTGATTTGGTGTTTTTAGTGATTCCTGAGCGTGCACTGACTTTCGTGAAATCAGCAATTTCTATATGTCCGACTGTTCCGGTTTGTCCACCAATTAATACGTTTTTGCCGATCTTTACTGAGCCTGAAATGCCTGTTTGCGCTGCAATAGCAGTGTTTTTACCGATCTCCACATTATGAGCTACCTGTACAAGGTTATCAATTTTTACACCATCGGCTATACGCGTGGTGCCAATGGTGGCACAGTCAATGGTGGTGTTAGCTCCAATGTCCACATGATTACCTAACTCTACATTACCAACTTGTGGGATATTAGTGAATGAACCATCTTTATTAGGAGCGAATCCAAATCCGTGAGATCCGATAACTGCTCCTGCTTGAATGTTACAATAAGAGCCGATTTTGGTATTTGCGTAGGTCTTCACTCCAGGATATAGAATGGTGTGTTCATCTATTACCGTATTATCTCCGACATAGCAGTGAGGAAAGATTTTGACTTGATCTCCAATTCGAACATTTTTTCCTAAATAGCTAAACGCTCCAATGTAGCAATGTTCACCAATGGTAGTTCCTTCTCCTTTGAAAAATGGTTGTTCTAGCCCAGAAGGTGGAGTTGAAATTAATTTTTGATACGTTTCTAATAATGCAGTAAAACTCAAATAAGCATTCGAAACTTTAATTCTGGTCAACGTATTTGGGAATTCCAATTGATCAAAACTAGAATCAACCAGGAGCACAGAAGCCTTGGTTGTCGGAATGAACTTGGAATATTTAGGATTTGATAGAAAGGAGATACTTCCTTTTTGAGCGTGTTGTATTTCCGCGATTCCAGTAATTAACTCATTTTCATCACCAATCACTTCTCCTGAAAGAAGGTCGGATAGTTCTCGAATAGTTAATGAAAAACGCTTTTGATCACTCATTACTGAAAGATATCTGCAGGTACTTTGAGACTTCTAGGGAAGCACAAATAATACTTCTTAACGATCTTACTCATTACTTTGATGTTTGGTAAGTCTGATGCCTGTGCTACATCAATAATCTCGCCATTTTTCATCATAATATTAATACTTCCACCTTTCGGGATATAAGCTGAGTTGCTAATAGAGTCTCTTTGTATGAAATATTTGGATTCGCTCTGATTAAAACCCTGATCAATGATTAATTGTTGAATGCGGTCAATTACAGAACCATCGAATTTGTCATTGGATAATTTGATGGTAAATAATTTTCTGGTCAATAAGTCATGACTCAAAGTACTCAGAACAGGATCATCATGTGATTGCCACATTTTTATCGATCCCCAGATGTCTGTGTCATCCATCATAGTAAAGATTCCAAGTAAATCAGGATCATCTAGAAACTCTTGCTTGGTAATGTCTCGTTCCATGAAGATTCGTAATGCTGGAGTAGCAGGAATGCTTTTCCCTGCCTGCGTCAGTTTTTTGGCTCTTTTGATCAAAGAAATTAGCATAGCTTCAGCAGCTACAGAAGTCTTATGGAGATATACTTGCCAGTACATCAGTCTTCTGGCACTTACAAAGTTCTCAATGGAGTAAATCCCTTTTTCCTCTACTACCAG
>CAXEKM010000100.1:0-2646 GCA_963996645.1 uncultured Marinoscillum sp. | reverse complement strand
TTTTGAGTTTAGCAGAATTATCCCGGGAACGTCCTGTGATCTTAATGGATCAACTAGGAAGCGGACTATCCAGCTACCATGAAGACTCCACACTTCTAACAGTTGAGAATTTTGTGGAGCAAGTCAAAGCAGTGAAAGAAACTTTGAGGCTGAAAGAATTTTACCTAATGGGACATTCATGGGGAACGGCATTAGCACTGGAGTATTATTCCACATATCCTGATGGTGTCAAGGGTATTGTATTCAACAGTCCGTATTTCTCCACCTCCACCTGGATTAAAGATACAGACATACTCGTTTCTACCCTTCCAGACAGCATACAGGAAGCCATCTCTTTTGCAGAGACTAATTATGAATTTGAAAGTCAATCCTACAAAGATGCCATGGACGTATTTTTCAAAAACTTCCTCGTTCGCAAAGATGAAGCTGACTGGCCTACTCTCTCCTACCAGTTGATTGACCCTAAATATGATTCGGTAGAAGTGAAGGGTAATTCTTACATCTACAACTATATGTGGGGACCAAGTGAATTTAGCCCAACAGGTACGCTGTTAAATTATGAGAATACTGACGCTCTCAAAGGAATTAAGGTGTCCGTTTTATTCACTACAGGTGAGTATGATGAAGCCAGACCAGAAACGGTTGAATTGTTTACCAGTATGGTTCCTGATGCCACTTTTATCGAAATCCCAAATGCTGGCCATGGCTCCACAAGAGACAACCAACCAGCCTATCTCAAGGCTCACAGAGACTTTACGAACCTAGTAGATGCTGAAGATTCCCAAGAATAAGACGCATTTCACCTCTATCCTTGTCGGATTTAGGTAGTAGTTATTTGATCCTATCTGGTGAATTTTGAGGGATTCAAATACTTGATGAATATGAGGAAAGTAATTGTATTCTCCATGATGAGTCTGGATGGTGTCATGCAAGCACCTGGAGGTCCTGAAGAGGATACATCCGGAGATTTTCAATATGGAGGTTGGACTGCTCCACTTAGTGATGACCTTTATGGGCAGGTTGTCAAGAAGGAATTGGAACCTGCAGAATACCTTCTCGGAAGAAATACATTCGAAATCTGGGAAGCATATTGGCCAAGTCATGGTGATTTTTGGCCCGGCATCAACAGTGGGATGAAATATGTTTTAACCAACTCCAGAAATGAATCGCACTGGCAAAACACACGCTTTCTCAAGAGTTTAGAAGACATTCAACAACTCAAAAACACTATCGGATCAGATCTTCATGTTTGGGGTAGTAGTGAACTGGTAAAGCTCTTATTGAAGCACAACCTTGTAGATGAACTAAGGCTCAAAATCCATCCGTTGCTCCTTGGAAACGGAAAGAAGCTTTTTGACAATCAGGCTTTTCCAGCAACATTCGAGCTAATTGATCAGGTTACCACCTCAAAAGGAGTAATTATTGCAACTTATCGTAAAGCAGGGAAAGTAGAGACCGGACAATCCGGAGAATAAAGTTAAAAATGTAACTTCATTCCTTCGTGGCTAGCTACGAAACCAAGGGATTCATAGAATCGAATAGCATCTGGTCGTTGCTTGTCTGATGTTAATTGCAACACATGAGCTCCCCGTTCTTTAGCTCGGTTAATGGCCCACTCAAACATTTGAGTTCCCAGACCAGTACCACGCTGCTCTTTTCTGATTCTGACAGCTTCAATTTGAGCACGCACACCACCTTGATAAGTCAAATACTGAATGAATGACAATTGCATTGTTCCTATTACTTCCTGCTCCTTTTCAACGACTATCAACTCCTGATGTGGATCGCTTATGATTACATCGAAAGCTTTTAGATACACTTCAGGCAATGGCTGTCGAAAATTCTCCCGCTCAGCTCCTAACTCATCGTCCGCGAGCATTGCTACAATAGCCGAAACATCCTCTTTGGTAGCTTTTTTGATCTTCATCAATCTCTAATTTTGACTATAATCTACGCTTTTATCCAATAAAATTGATAGTAGATAGCCACTGCACTTACATAGACCATTCCCACACTCCAAAAACCTGGATCTATGAAAAATGAGTAATAACTTCCGCCACTCGGCAATATAACCATGGGTACTGTGATCAGGGCATCCATCAAAATAGAAACGCTAAGCATAAATAATCCAAGTAAAACTCCATGGACTTTCTTACCTCCATGGTAGTAAAAACGTGATCCAATTATGGCAAGTGGAATAAGTAATACCGCGAGTATCAAAGAAGCTCCATTTGGAACTTTTTGAATGAATGGCAGCATTGAAGCAATTGAAAAAATTAGTGCTCCAATCATCCATAGGACGATTGAAACAACTGAAGCTCTTACTAATGACATATGATAATTGACATATGATAATCAATATAAGGTGGCCATAGAATCGTAAGACTCTTAGGCCACGTTAAACCATTATTAAACTGTAACCTCCGGATTCCAAACCCCGGTTTTCACTGTATTCTTTACGTATTGATCAAAAGAAGTAGCAGGTCTATTCAGTACCTTTTCAATATCATGAGTGACCACATCATTGCCGGCTGTACCTAGCACCTCGGTAAACAAGTAATTGATCAGCCAGATATAATCTTTAGGCACCTGATGTTCTTCCAGCATTGCCACATACGCCGATAATGAAATAGGTGTAAATGCGAT
>CAXEKM010000099.1:0-4137 GCA_963996645.1 uncultured Marinoscillum sp. | reverse complement strand
TAAAAAATCAAAGAAAAAAAGAACTCTTGGTTGCCACCTCTCATTTAAACCTATGCATTTTAGATGATTATTCTATAAAAACTCTTTCAAACTTGAATGAAGCTGAGAGAATTTTTGAAAAATACGGAATTGAAATAAATCTGTTGAGAATATATAATTCGAAGGGAGTTATTCTACACAGTATGGGTAAAACTAAATCTTCTCTAGATTATCTTTCTCGCGCATCAAAGTTAGCCACAAAACTTAACGATAGTTATATGATGTGTCTTTCTGAATTCAATACCGGAATCACATTAAGAGATTCAAATAAAAATGAAGATGCGATTAGAAAATTCTTATCTGCATTAACAATCGCTCAAAAAAAGCATTACAACCTTATTACTCCAGATTGTTTTAGGGAACTAGGTGTAGCTAATCTCAATTTAAATCAAATAAAACCAGCAGAAGATTATTTAATTGAAGCACTTAATAGGTACACTAAATTGAATGATCAAGATCATCAAGCTTTTTGTTACGGAAATCTTGGACTTATTCAGGCGCGAAAAAAGAAATACAATGAAGCACTTTCTTACCACAGAAAGGCATTAAAACTTTTCAAAAAGTCGAAGAATGAACTTGGGATAGCAAACGAGCTTGCAAATATTGGGAACATGCATGGTTTAAAAGGAAAAGGGTTCAGATCAAAAAAATACTTACTTAAGGCATTAAAAAAACATAAAATGATTCCTTATAAATTCGGTGAGGCTACTGACTATAAATTACTTGGAGCTCAATACTACAACCAAAACAAAATCCAACCTGCCATAGAGTCTTTCAACCATAGCATTGAAATTTTCAGAGAAATGGAGAATTATGATAGCGTACAAAAAATACAAAATTTAGTGAATGACTTAAAAAAAGATAACGCCACTACCATGAAAAGAATCCAGTTTAAGAAAGACATCCAGGCGCCTGCAGCGCATGTTTACAACATCATGCTTGGCATAGACGACAAAGCTACTTACGAGCAATGGACAGCTGAATTCAACCCTACATCTACCTATGAAGGAAACTGGGAAAAGGGCACCAAAATGTACTTCGTGGGAACGGATGAAAACGGCAAAAAAGGAGGCATGATCTCCAAAATAGAAGATAACATCCCCAATCAACTTGTTTCTATCTGCCACCTGGGCATGCTGGATGGAGAAAAGGAAATCACCGAAGGGCCTGACGTAGAGCCCTGGGCTGGATGCATGGAGATCTACTCGCTAGAAGAAAATGATGGCATCACCACAGTCACTGTATCGCTTGATGTCACCGAAGAACATGAAGACTACTTCAATACCACCTGGGTGAAAGCATTGAACAAACTACAGGAACTATCGGAAGATTGACGATCCAAGGCTTGTATCCAGACGAGCATCTCGGAAATCCGAGAACATGAATTGAGAAATGAATGTAATTCTACCTCCTTATTTGAAAGACCTGTCTAATCATCATAAATTACTAATCAATGCTGAAGGAACTACAAATCAGACGTGATAATAGACGAGTTAAGTCAATACAAGAGATCAATGAGTTTTTTGAGAAATTGAAGTTACAAGTTCCTTCCCAGTTCAAAGAGTTCCTATTGACATATGAAGGGTGTGGGATGAGCTCAGGGAATTCCTATTATTATGATGAAGCTGATGGATTACATGAAATCAATCAAATTCTTTATCTGAAAAAAGGTGAGATCGGAGCGTCAATTGAAGCAATTTATGAAGGTCATCAATTTTATGGGAATATTGGCTTCATTCCATTCGCGATAGATTCTGGGGGCTGGGATTACAACATTTCAATCAAAGAAGAATCTTTTGGGCAGGTATGGGTTGATAAATTTGACTTAGGAGAAGAAAATCCAATGTATTATGTTTCTCCATCATTTGAGTTTTTCATTAACAATCTTACTGAAGAGAGAAATTGAAGCCACTACGAAGTACTCGTTTCAGACAAAGACTCACCACACTTTAAGTTTGTAGCTTAAACTAATAAAGGGAACCACTAAACTACCAATCACTGATTACCGTCCCACCGAAAAACCTAATTCAATAGGCAACTTCTCAATAGGCAAGTAGAGCTCTTGGCGGTTATTTCAAGAAAATTTCTTATTCTCAAGAAACGAGAATAGGAGAACACTTCTAGCTAAGAATTCGTAAATTTGAATATGGACATTCAGAGAACAGATAGTGAAATTCTTTTCAAACTCCCTGCTAACGTTGATACCCTCGGACTTCAACGCATGATCGACTATCTACGGTACAAGGAAGCTACCGCTGAGAGTACTGCGGATCAGGCACAAATAGATAAACTGGCAAAAGAATCTAAGGCAAATTGGTGGAAGGAAAATAAGCACCGATTTGTTAAATGAGGGTAGTTGTTGACACCAACATTGTTTTCAGCGCAATTTTGAATTCAAACGGGCTTATTGGAGAACTTCTATTCAATTCAGAGGATCAGTTTGAATTCTACTCTACTGAATTCATCCTTGATGAACTCGCAAAATACAAAACCAAGCTTCAGTCACTGACCAAAATGTCAGCGGAAAAAATTAACGTTTCGATTCATCAGGTTCTAAAAAATATAGACCTAATTTCATCGGAAGCAATTTCCAAAGCTCATTGGAATAGGGCTTATGAACTGGCTTCCGACGTAGATGAAAATGACACTCCATTCCTGGCCATTGCCATCGGAATAGACGCGATCATTTGGACAGGAGACAAGAAGCTGATCACAGGATTAAGAGCAAAAGGCTTTCATGACATTTATTCTACAGCAGAACTATATGAAAAACGAGTATAGCAAACTTCAAGTTTGCAAAGTCAGCTAAATCAAATCAGTGAATACCGACTCACCGATCACCAATTCACTAATCCACTAATCCACTAATCCACCAATCACCGTCACACCGACCTACCGAAAACCAATCACTGATCACCGACCCACAGACACACCGATCACCGATTCACCGACCCACTGACCCACCGATTACCGACCTACCGTCTCACCGATCACTGATCACTGATTAACAAACTCCATCACCTCGCTCCAAACTTTATCATCCACAGTCATTCCGTTCGCAAGATTACGTTCTCGATTCATAAGAGCTCTTTCTCCCGGATAATAAACTTTATCTCCTGAGTTCATCGGAGGCACATCGTGCGTATAATCAATGATCTCGTTGAGCAGCTTTTCTGAGATTTTGGGATCACTGAATTTGCCAGGATTTATGCAGAGATAAATCTGCGAGACCCCAGTTTCCTCTTCTTTTTGACCGATTTTATAGGTAGAATCTCCCGCGGAAAGTAAAGTCGCTAGCATATCCAAGATCATCGAGAGAGCTGAACCTTTCCAATACCCAATTGGCAATCCACGCTGCTTCTTTCTTAGCTCCACCGGATCATCGGACAATTCATTGTTTGCATCCCATCCGCCGACAAAGGGCAGTTTCTCTTCCTTCAGTGCATACTCCTGAATTTTGCCAAAAGAAAACTGAGAGATCGCCATGTCCAGCACCACATGACCTTCAGATCTGGGTATAGCCACGATAAACGGGTTATTCCCAATTCGACTGTCACGTCCACCCCAGGGGGGCATATTGGGTTGCGTGTTGGTAAATAGAATCGCAATGCATCCGGCATCTGCCGCTTGCCAGCCATAAGCTCCTCCTCGCATCCAGTGATTTGTATTGCGTAGGGCCACGAGACCCATTCCATGGTCTTTTGCTAATTCAATAGCCCGATCGGTACACTTTCGAGCGTTGATCACGCCAGAACCATATCGACCATCCCATCTTTCAATACTTCCAAAAGCACCAACTTGCTCCGCCTCTTCATTGATTTTGACAATCCCTTTTTTCACTAGATTGATAAAAGCAGGAATACGATTGATCCCATGTGAATTGACACCCATCAAGGTGTTTTCGGTATGCGTGTCCGCAAGGATTTTGGCTTTGGTTTCATTAAATCCATACTTTAGGAATAGTTCATAAAGTGTGGACTGCATTTCAGCACTTGATATCGTCATTAGCTAGGAATTGATAATTAATCTAATTCCAAGATAACCATAGACCGATTAGCCACAGGTTTCCTCCCAACAAAAAAGCCAAATAACCCGTTG